>VBJV01000021.1:0-374 GCA_005879785.1 Chloroflexota bacterium | reverse complement strand
AGCGGCTACAGCTGGCTTCAGCCGTGCACCTGAGCTATCGGCGTCGATCGACGCTGCGAATGCTCATCGCGTTCATCGTCACCTTCGGGTTGGTCCGCCTCCTGACGTACGCGATCCACCAGAACCTGGGGCCATTCCACGACATCGTGCTCGGCGGTGGAGAGCAGGGCACGGTCCACATCCACCATTACATCTGGGGCCTGGTGTTGATCGCGGTCTGCGGCTTCCTGGCGCTCAGCTTGGACGCCGCGCGATGGCACCCGGTCCTGGCCATCCCCTTCGGCATCGGCCTCGCCCTCGTGCTCGATGAGTTCGCGTTGCTCCTGCAGCTCAAAGACGTCTACTGGGCGCGGCAGGGCCGCGTCAGTGTCGAC
>VBJV01000125.1:5594-7037 GCA_005879785.1 Chloroflexota bacterium | reverse complement strand
TCACCCCGGTCCTGGGCTCGCTCCCCGACTGCGCCACCCAGGATGCGTCCTTGGTCCCGCAGTCGTCGTGTCCTACGCCGACGCCGAGCCCGACGCCCTTGCCAACGCCGACGCCGTCGCCGACCGAGACGCCGTCGCTGTGTCCGACGCGGGCGCCCACCACTCCTGGTGCACTGCCGGTGACGACACCGACACCGACCACCTGCCCCTGATCGGGAGGGCGGCTAGCCCTTGCGGCCGAAGAGGTCGGTAAGGCTGCCCTCGTGACCGGCGAGCACGCTGTGGAGCTCGAGCAGCTCATCGCCGCTGATGGGCTCGGCGGTCTCGGGAAGACCCTCGTCGATGACGGGCTTGCGATCCTCTTCCGCTTCGGTCTGGAAGATGATCTGCAGCAGGTTCTCGTCGTTGCAGGCTGCGCAGGTGACGCGCACCAGCGCCCGGTTGCCCTGTTGCGCCAGCACGTTGATCCCGCAGTTGGCCATGTTCTCGCCGCATGCTGAGCAGCGGTACCGACGAGCCTGGAAGCGAAGCAGTTCGAGCAGGTCCATCCCCGCCCAGTATATGCCGCCGGTCGGGGTGCCAAACGGGCCCCGGGGTACACTCGGAAGCCGCTGGGGAGTGGCCAAGTGGTAAGGCAGCTGACTCTGGATCAGCCAATCCGAGGTTCGAATCCTCGCTCCCCAGCCAATCGAGCGCGAGTGTGTGAGTGGGTGGCGCGCACATCTGCTCGATTGGCCGGGGGCCCCTTCCTTTCCATAGGGAGAAGGCAGATCCTTCTCCCTCGACGTCGGGCGGAGCCCGACGTCTTCACCCTCATGAGGATTCAGTCACCTCGGATTGGCTGATCCAGAGTCAGCGATGTGGGTCGGTCAATGCGTGGTTCGAATCCTCGCTCCCCAGCACTCTCTCCCCAGTTTTCCAGGGGGTAAATCTCGCTATTCGAACTCAATGGTCACGTTCGGTAAGCTGCCGCGACGGAGCACTCGACAGCCTGGGGTTTCGCGAGCGCGCTATAAGCCGTCGCCCGCACTAGTGATCAGTCGCTACCCACGCGGTCTTGTCAGCCCCTCGGTGTCGTTGAGTGCGGATCCCGGTTGTGTCTTCGAGTCGAGCGCAACCGCGGGCGTCGATGTCCCAGGGCCCATCAGTGCGACTGTGGCCGACGCGTTCGGGGCGAACAGACGGACGGTTTGGCTCTTGCCCTTCAGTGGAACCGTGGCGCGCTCAGCCCACTCCTCGCATCCACGCGTCAGCTGCGTAAGCGTCGCGTCTGTTATCAGCACATCGTCATCCGTCTGCCGCGTAGCCGACTCGACACGCGAGGCAGTGTTCACGGTGTCGCCGATGACAGTGAAGTCGAGACGCCCACCGCCGCCGATCGTCCCGACCACGGCTCGGCCGGAATTCACGCCGATGCCGACGCGGATGCGACCGCTGTAACGA
>VBJV01000125.1:619-5467 GCA_005879785.1 Chloroflexota bacterium | reverse complement strand
CAACCTCATGGGCTTCTGCGCGCTCAGCGAAGCTAGTGAAGCCGCGGACGTCGAGGAACAGCACCGAGAGTTCGACCTCGTCACCCGAGAAGTCTGTCCCTTCGCGAAGGATCCGCTCCGCGAGCTCAGGATCGACGAACGTGCCGAAGGCTTCGCGCAGGCGCTCGCGTTCCTCGAGTCCGGCAGCCATGGCGTTGAAGGAGCGCGCCAGCTCCCCTGTTTCGTCCGTCGACACCACCGGAACGCGGGTGCTCAGGTCGCCACGGCCGATGCGCCGGGCAGCTTCACGCAAAGCCACTACCGGCCCGACCACCGACTCCGACAGACCCGCGGTGAGCCAGATGGAGATGGTGGCGGTGACGCCGACCGCAGCAAGGATGCCCAGACCCATGCGGCCGAGGTTGTTGAGGTCGGTGTTGGTCACCCCGGCGACGACAACCCCGGTGACTATGTTGACGCCGGGGAGCGCCGCCGCCAGCCGCCAGCGCAGCGGCACCTTGGGTATGGCGATCTCGGTTCGATCCGGCAATCTCGTGGAGATCTCCTCGAGCACCGGCCGTGAGGCGATCTCGATTGTGAAAAAGCGCACCCCAATCCAATAGAGGTAGGTGAGAACACAGCCAGGCGCCATGACCAGAAACGAGAAGGCAGGCATGCCCAGCACCGTGATCATGCCGACGTTGAAGATCGCGACCTCGACGATGCCAATGACGTAGAGGCTGCGCTGGCGCAGGAGCCGCACCGGCGCGGATGCCGCCCCGTACCAGGCCTGCTCAGCCTGTGATGGATCCTGCTCTCCGTCCAACCAGCTGGCGACGGGTCGGGTCACCCGGAGCAGGATCCGCGTGCCGACACTGCTCTCCAGCGCGTACAGCCCCGCCCACACGACCGTCAGGATCAGGAGTTGCGCACCCGTCAGGCGCAGGTAGAAGCGCGAGAACAGGGAGGCTACGATCGCAACGAGCACGGCGAAGACGACGAGCAGCCAACCGACCGCGCGGAAGTAGCGATCGGGTGAACGGCGGTAGAGAGCGCGCCACGATCTGTCGATGAGGCCTCTCCGCCACGGCAGAGGCTGCGTCGCCGGTAACTCGCCAACCAGCGAGGCCGTTGGCACCGAGTCCGATCGATGCGACACGCTCTGCCCTACCTGATGAACCACGGGAGAGCAATCATGACGACGCAGCCGGCGTAGGTGACACGGGAGCAGGGGCGCTTACCGGCGGCGAGATCTGCACCGGAGCATTGAAGCTCAGGTAGCGGTCGCCCATGAAGTGACCGGGGGCGTCCATGTCCACCTGCCTGACTCGCCCGCTCGCGTCCACCCAGAAGCGAAACCAGAGCGGCGTGCCGGAGCGGTTGCCGAAGGCAGCGAGGAGGGTGGTCGGCACTCCATCGACTGTTTCCTGCCCGACGATGTGCGCGTTGGTCAGCGGCTCGAAGTAGTCCCAGACGAAGGAGGGAACCCGGTTCTGTGGCAATCCCGTGCTCACCTGCCAGGGCTGGTCCGAGCCCGTGCGCGTGTACTGCGTCGAGCCGATCCAGATGTTGTTCGTCAGACCGTTCACCGCCCACACACTGCGGTCGGGAGCAACAGAGGCGTACTCGCTGGACACGACCGGACCTCCCGAGGTCAGCGTTTCGGCCACGTGGTATGAGGTGAGTCCGTGCATCTCGCGTTGCATCAGCGCCAACTCCGCACCCCCGTCCGGCGCCGGCAGCTTCGGAATGGTGAAGGTCGCGCGCCCGCCGCCGGGATTGAGCACGTCCACGTCGAGTGTTTCGCCGCCACGCAGATTGAATGTCGCGACGCGGCAGGAGCCGCCGCAGCTCCGCAGCGGTAGCGATGCTGTGCCGATGGTGGCGTTGGCTATCAATGCGGAGGCCGCGCTGTTGCCCTCGAGCGGGACCAGGTAGACGACGACCCGATTGGGTCCAGGCCGTCCTGGCTCGAGGCTCAAGCCGACCAGGACGTTTCCGGCGTTGGTGGCTAGCGTGACGTCGCCGGGTTTCGGCGCTCCCTGGGTCGCAGGTGTGGATGCCTCTCGGGCCAACTGGTCCGCGGCTTCGGTCGGCGGCAGCGGAAACGAGGCGAGCAACGCGGCCGCAGCGACGACGCAGCCGGCGATCGCCGCCTCGATCCGTGGTCGCGGCCGGCGCAGGCGCCAGGCGACAAACGAGAGCGGGAGCATGAACCCGACCAGCGCCATTTTGGCCAGCAGCACGCGCCCATAGACCGTCCCGAAGAGCGCTCCCAGTGAGCCGAGCTGGAGGACGGCTTCGAGGCCGCCGCCGGCCACGGTGACCGCGAAGGCGGCCAGCGCCACCGGCGAGAAGCGGAGCAGCAACTGCAGCGTTTCCGCGGAGCGCCAGCCGCCGGGTGGGCGCTGGGTGGCCAGGCCGATGATCCCCCCGGCCCAGAGGCCCCCGGCAATCAGGTGCACGCTGTCGACGGCGATCCCCCACCAGCCGGGTTGCACGCTCGCGGCATGCCCCGACGCTGACAGGGCGACCAGCGCGCCCACCGTCCATAGCCAGATGATGCGGCTGCGGCGAACGAAGGCCCCGACGCATAGGAGCTCGAATCCGAGCCGCACCAGACGGGCGATGCCCGAGGGGCTGGAGGTGAAGAAGGCGGCGAAGTTTGTAGCCGAGTGGCCGCCCGAGGCAGAGATGGCCTCGGCCCAGACCACGATCAGCCCAGCGGAGAAGGCGGTCGGCGCCAGCATCAGCTGCGGCCTCACCCACTCCAGGCGTGGACTCCTGCGGGCGAGCTGGGTGATCAGCAGCTGGCCTACGAGCGCCAGCAGAGCGAGTGCCTCGATCCATTTGGCGATGCCGATGAGCACATCGGTGGGCTGCGGATTCCCGATGCCCGACGACCCCGGCAAGCTGGCCGCGGCCACGCCGACCCCAAACGTGAAGGAGCCCGAGACGTGGTGCCCGTCGGTGAGGCTCACCGAAGTCCAGGCCACCGCGTAGGTTCCCTGGGCGTTGGTTTCCACTGGGACCCGCAACTCCTGGCTGCCGCTGACCTGGCCAACCCACTGGCGGCCGGTCGGGTCGGTCACCGACGCTGAGGAGAGTCGCGGGTTGAGTGGCTCGCTGAATTCGAGGACCACCGCCCCTGGACCGGTGCCCAGAGTCTGGCCTGCCTGCGGGTTTGCGGAGATGAGCAGCGCGTGAGCCGAGGCCGCGATCGGACCGAACACCGCGAACAGGAACGCGAGGGCCAGGCCCGCCAAGAGGCGGCGCCACGGGCGAATCAGTCGAGGCGTCCGCGCACCGATCACCGATTTACTATCCCACCCTAGTTATCAGGGAATCGGAGGCTGCGCAGTCGGGCGCCGCGCGGTAGGTCCGGACATCCACAACCTCCTACGCCGGCGGGCGTCATCGCCCAGGTCGGCAGCGCTGACCCCGGAGACGGTTGCAAGGTATGCGGGCAGGAGGGGCACCATGCAGGGGGCGAGGCAGGAAGCGAGCCCGGCGACGAACGTCGCTACGAAGGCGGCGGGGTGAGCGTCAGCCGAAGGTGAACGTGTAGAGCTGGACACCCGCTGGCAGCGATAGGTCGAGCAGGTGGTATCCCGGGCTCTCCTGCATCACCAGGTGATAGAGGTCTTGACGGGTGATCGCGAAGCTCGATCCCGCGAGGGCTGGCCCGCCCAGCCCCGATGGGACGACTCCGCCATCGAGGCGCACCTGAACTTGGAGTGCACCGCCCGCGGTACCCATGACCACGAACAGGTCGTTGGCGTGGAAGCGCAGTCGGACGTGGCCGGGGCCATCCGACTGGAGATACTCGCCGTGGTCGGTCCACCTCCCCGTCACCTTGATGAGGTCGTCCGCCTGCGGGGCTCCGGAGTCGGAGTAGCTGGTTGGCTGCCCCTGCGGCCCGTAGGCTTCACCGTCGGCGAGCATGCCGCGCGCGCTTCCCGCGTACAGCTCCGGGGTGATGCTGCTCGGCACCGGGGAGGCTCGCGCACTTGCCGCAGGGCGCACCCCCAGGAGCGACGCCACAGCGCTGTCGGTGACGTCGTAGTCGCCTTCACCGAAGTGCACGTAGGCGATGCGCCCCTGCTGATCGATGAGATCCTCGGTCGGCCAGTACTGGGTCGAGTACGCGTTCCACGTCGCCATCTCAGAGTCCAGAGCCACCGGCCAGGCCACGCCAAGACGCTTGACAGCCGCGCTCACGTTCGCGGGCACCTTCTCGAAGTCGAACTCGGGCGAGTGGATCCCGACGATGACGAATCCTCGGCCGCGATACGCGTTGTACAGCTGCCGCAGGTGGGGGATGGTCCGTACGCAGTTGACGCACGAGAATGTCCAGAAGTCGACGAGCACGACGCGACCGCGAAGGCCGGCGAGTGTCAGAGGTGGGCTGTTGATCCAGCCGTCGATCCCAGCGAAATCAGGCGCAGCGACGCGCTCACTGGCAGGTAGCAGCGTGGATCCAGAGCCCGCAGAGAGAGGCGGGCTCCCGAATGGACGGAACACGGCCAGCGCGATCGCAGCCAACGCAACGGCGGCGACGACCATGAGGCCGGCCCGATATCGGTTCATCGTGCTGTCGACCTACTTGCAGAAGTCAGCTCACGCCGGCAACACGAGCCCAGGCCTCAGTGGTGTCAGGCGGCTAGACGTCGACGAGTGACCGCGCGACGTTGCCTGGTGGAGCCGAAGGCTCGGTGTCGTCGGCCTCCGCCCCGCGCAGCTCGGCCAACTCACGCTCCAACGCGGCGATGCGACGTCGCTGTTCGATGTGCTCCGGTGTGGAGCTCCGCTGCTGATGGCCGCCGCGCATCATGAGCCACATCATCACACCCATCGACACTGGGCACG
>VBJV01000125.1:0-509 GCA_005879785.1 Chloroflexota bacterium | reverse complement strand
GGTCCGTGAGGAGCAGAACGCCCATGGCGATGAGCACGACCCCCGCGCTGACGCGGAGCGCGGCCATGCCCCGGCGAAAGTGGCGGAGCCAACTGTGCACGCGCGCAACGCTGAGGCTCAGGGCGAGAAACGGCAGCGCCAGACCGAGGCTGTACAGAACCATGAGCAGGATGCCCTCGCCCTCGGTGCTCGTGGCTGCCGAGAGGGCGAGGATCCCGGCAAGCACCGGGCCGATGCAGGGCGTCCAGGTGATCGCGAAGGCGGCACCGAGCGGGGCCGCCGACCACAGCTGACCGCCACGGAAACGATGGCTCCAGCCCCCGCTGCGCATGAAGGTCGGCAGACGATTGGATGCGAGCAGCACTGCACCGACGATCGCGATGAAGCCGCCCGCTATGTGGTAAAGCAGCGGGCGGTTGCCCAGCAAGAGTCCAGCGACAGCCGTGGCCGTGGCGCCCAGCGCCGCGAAGACCGCGGTGAAGCCGGCCACGAAGAGCATCGCCGCCAGG
>VBJV01000124.1:7151-11921 GCA_005879785.1 Chloroflexota bacterium | reverse complement strand
CTTCCAATGGTCAGCCTCGGTCAGTGAACGCGGCCGACGCAGCGAGCTTGGCCCAGCCGAGGGTTCCTAAATCGCTAGAGGGCCCAGAGGAAATGGAAGCTCAGGCTGCCGAGTCCCAACGCGAGTCCCAACACGCGTGCCGCTCTGTGCCGCGCGGTGCCTACAAGCCGGCCAATCTGTGTACTCAGTATGCCAGCTCCTGCCCGCTGTTGCCCCTCTGCCAGGCGACCTGGAAATGCGGTAGACGGGGTCAACTCGTCTCGAGGGTTCGAATCCCTCTCGCTCCGAACCTCTCGCTCCGAATCTCGCTCCGAGGATACCTCTCACTCCGAGTTGGCCTTATCCAGTAAGGGTTTCTGTCTCGACCGGACAGCCGTCCAGCATCATGCGCGCCGGTTGCCGGCGATCCGATCCGCCGACATTCTGCCGGACCAACCTGGGAAGAAATGCCGTCCAGGAAACCCGTGTCCGAAGAGCGACGCGAATGCAGAAGAACAGGACCCTTCGAGTGCGGTGGCCCACTCCGTCTGTGAATCAACACGCACCACTCAAGTCACCCTGATGACCTCGGAAGCCGGCCTCCTGGCCGCAATGCGCTTCAACGACGACGGGCGTCGCGGTCTTGACGTCCCCTAGCTTGCGGATCACCTGACCTGGGCGTGTGCCGGCCACCTGGAACCCCGCGAAAACGTGAGACGACGTGCCGCGCGTGATTCTGATGGCTTCGTGGCGGAAACGCTCGCTAACGACCTTGAATTGACTGTACTCAGCCGCCTGACGTCTCCTTTGCGGCTGGCCAATCCTGTTGGCTTTCACCTAATGGACGCGACGCTGCAATTGCCGCATTCGGAGCAGTCAATGCTGTCGCCACGTCTGGCGCGAGCGCCCTCGTCGATGCCGCTGGAGCGCCGCCTGCCTTGCGCGCTCCGCCGCCGCGCTTGCGTGCTGCCGGCGCGCGGGCGGGACGCTTGCTGCTAGCGCGCTTGGTCGAACGCGTGGCTGTAGCACGCTTCGTGCCTGGGCGCTTCGCGATTGTGCGCGTCGCCGCCGCTGGAGCGCCGCCTGCTTTGCGCCCTCCGCCGCTGCGCTTGCCTGCTGCCGGTGCGTGGGCGGGACGCTTGATGCCAGCGCGCTTGGTCGAACGCGTGGTTGTAGAACGCTTCATGCCTGGGCGCTTCGCGGTTGTGCGCGTCGCTGCCGCACGGCCTCCGGTGATACGCCCAACTGTGCTCGTGCGCCCACGAAGCGCGTCACCAAAGCGCCGAGCTCTCGTACGCAGACGCGTCTGGAGCCGTGCAACCACCCGCTCGAGGCCCGCGAGGCGCTTGTCGAGCTCGGCGATGGGTAGCGCTTTCACCAGACTCTGCACGGCAGACCGCAGATCGCCACCGACGGCAGGGGTGCCGCGACGCGACTGAGTCCGTGTGCGCCTAACGGTGCGTTTGACGGTCTTCTGAACGCCGTTCGCACGTCGCCTCGTTCTGGACATCTCCCATGCGCCTCCTCGTTTCCTCTGTACGCCGCCGCTTCTCGCCGATGGGACAAACTGCAGGATGCGCAACTCGTTCACCACTAGTCAATAGGTAATCCGGCCGGCGAGCAGCGTCATCTCGAGTCCGCCTCCGGGCGAGTCTGCGTCCCAGCGGTNNCTCGGAGAGAGCCGGTTTGACCCAGTGGTCCATTTGCGTTGGATAGACCAGTCCGCGTCGATTGCTCCACCGGGTTCCGACCTGGTTGCCGTGGATTGGCAAAACAGTTGACCCCATGTGCCTAAACGCGTAGCCTGCGCCTCGCGACGCGCAATAAAGGCGCAATAGAGGATTCCGGAGCACAGCGCAAGGTGCGGTTGGATGACCCGCTGAACCAACGGCACGCGTACGAGCTGGTGCCCGCGATGAGGGGGGCGTAGACCCGTTACTGCATTGCCCAGCCGGCTCAGTTTTCTGGACGCCTCGTTCCTGCAGTTGGAAGCCAGCAGTGCAAATGCTCACATGCATATCGGAGGCGTCCTGATCTTCGCTGGCAGAGCGCCCGGATACGACGACTTCTGCGCGGTGATCGCCCGACGGATTCACTTGGTGCCGCGATATCGGCAGCGCTTACAGTTCGTCCCCTCGGGCATAGCCAATCCACAATGGGTCGACGACCCTCACTTCCGCCTCGAACGCCACGTTCATGCCGCCGCCTTGCCGATTCCGGGCACCGAGGCTCAGCTCGTCGACCTTGTCAGTCGCATTTTCTCCGAACGGCTTCATCGGGATCGGCCGCTTTGGGAGCTGTGGCTGGTCGAGGGCCTCGACAAAGACCGCTTCGGCCTGGTCAGCAAGATGCACCACTGCCTCTCCGACGGCATCTCGGGCGTGGACATCGCGACCCTGATCCTCGATCTCGACCAGACGCCTCCGGACGCCACAGACCCGCCGCAGGCCTGGCGGGCGCGGCCACTGCCATCCGCGACCGAAACGCTTGGCGCAGCCGTGGCGGAGAACGTTCGACGCTCCATGAAGGCCGTGCGGACTGCCACGTCGCTCGCACGCCAGCCGCATGAGTGGGCTCCGACCATGCGCACCGCGCGCAGCGCCGCTGTGCAGTTGGGCCGAGCGATCCGCGGTCAGGCACCGCCGTCTCCCTATAACGTTCACATCGGCGCTGGTCGTCGCTTCACGTGGGTCCACGCCTCGTTGAGCGATGTCAAGGCGATCAACACCGCGCTCGGCGGGACACTGAACGATGTCGTGCTTGCCGCGGTCGCAGGAGCGATGCACGGCAATCTGCACCGTCTCGGCAGTCGGGCTGGACGGCTCGATCTGATGGCAATGGTACCGGTGAATCTGCGTACCGAAGCAGAACGCCGAACACTGGGCAATCGACTGGCTCTCATGTACGTCCCGCTGCCGGTGCGTGACCGTGATGCGATCAGCCGACTGCGTCGAGTTCGCAAGACGATGCGATCTTTCAAGGAAGGCGATCAAGTGGCCGGTATCGAACTCCTCTCCAGCATCGGCAACCTGCTACCTCCCCGCCTCGTGAGCGGCCTCGCCCGGCTCGCGGGCAGCGCGCGCGTCTTCAATGTCACGGTGACGAACATTCCAGGACCACAGTTCCCGCTGTACCTACTCGGCCGAGAGCTGCGCCGCCTCGTGCCGATGGTGCCGGTCACCGACAAGCACGCCGTGGGTATTGCTGCTATGAGCTACAACGGGTGGGTGAGCTTCGGTCTGTTGGGTGACGATGTGGTGATGGAGGATATCGAGGAGCTGGCGGGCGATCTGTGCAGCGCGCTGACGGAGCTTGCGGAAGCCGCGGGAACCGCGATGCCCAGCCTGGAACTGCCCCCGGCGCGGGTCGAGGCCCCACGCCAGGTCGCAGGCCGGAAGACTGACGTGATCCCCATGCCGCTTGGAAGCGGGTCACCGCGCGGTCTATCGGGCCGCGGGGCAGGCAGAGCGCGCTGAGCCTGGTCTTGAGCGGCGGAGAATCAACCTCCGATCCAGCTCCATTTAGGCTGATGGGCCTCGCGATGCCCGATCGCCTTCAACCGCCGCCACCCGCGCCCAGGGATTGAGGTCAACTCATGCCAAGCCGCCCGCAGCAACGTCGTAAGACGTGACCTGCGAAGCGGCGGGCGCGAGCCGTTGGACAACCCGGTCGTCGTGGCCTTCGCGGGTAGTTGTTCGGATGTGCGATTCGTCGCGATTGCCCGTTCGGACTTTCGCGCAGGGACGATCACGAGGATGCCGTCGGCCGGGACCTGCCTGCTGACGCGACTGGATCGCCCACGCGGCAATCCTGCGGTGCGCGGTGCCGGCAACGCGGCCGAGCTCCTCGGGCGCATCGACGTGGTGGTGCCGGCGTCGCGGGGTTTGGTCGCGACCCGTCGAATCCGTTCGCGAAGATCGCGGGTCTCGGTGCGTGCGCTCATGGTGCCAGTTCCCTGGCACGAAACTCATCGAGCGGCGTGCCGATGATGGCGTGGCCCAGTTCGACCGCCGGGTGCGCGGCCGTCGGCGTCTTCCCCGTTCCACCCTTGATATTGACAAGGCTCAAGCGCATGCCTTGCTACCTGATCGGGAGGTTCTGGTCTCCGGAGGCCCGATCGCCCGGGGACCACGTCGGGTTGGCCACCCAGCGTGGCGGTAATCTACCATATCTAGGGGTGCGATGGGCTGATTACCCCTAGATATGGGGCCCGGCCAGAGAGCGCCATCGAATAGCCGGCTAACCCGGCCGGCGGGCAACCGGCCGAGGGTCCTTAGAAACGTCGTCCCATCTGAGGTGTTGCAGGAACTTCGGGCGGGTGCGATTGTGAGGGCTACGGCTGGGCCATCAATACCCGTCCGGTGGGGCAATCGGCAGCGATGGGGACACTCTTGGACCTGGGGAGTGGCGAGAAGATCGGCATCGTCGATGACCATCTGCTGGCGCAGGGCATACCCGAGTGGGTTAGGCCTCCTCGGGAGGGTGGTTGGACCGAACCAGTGGCGCCGCCCGACGGTACCCGGCAGATCCGGCCCGACGGCATCGCACTGGTTGCACCTGGGCTCCGCCGCGGGCTGCTGGACGACGTCATCGACGACGTGCCGCGGGACAACCTCGACGAGATGCTGCGGGAACGCATCTATGAGCGGCGCCGGGCAGGAGCCGCCGATCCCGACTACTGATATGAAGTAATTGTCGAGCGCTGCACCGGACGTCCGTTTAGTGCCGGTCCGGAAGGGGAGGTCCCATCGGACCACCCCTCTCGGACTCGCCATGCTCGACCGGTGGCTT
>VBJV01000124.1:0-7110 GCA_005879785.1 Chloroflexota bacterium | reverse complement strand
AAGATGATCGGCCCGGGATTCCCGTGTGTGATCGTGAGATTCGCGTCTGTGGCGGTCAGTGTCTTAAGAGTGACCGACCACTGGGTGCTCCCCGATCCCCCACATCCAACCTGCTGTGCTGTGGGAGCTGGGCTGGGGGCCGACACAGACGTACTGAGGCTCGGGATCGTGGCGCGGCCATTTTTGTTGGTCGGCAGCTGAACTGGACCCGACGACCCGGACTGCGCCGGCACAGGATTCTGGCCAGGGGACGCGTGGCCTTGCGGGTTCGTGCACGTGTATGTAGCCGAGCCCGTGGCTGTCAGGGTGGCGAACGCCGGGGTATTCCCCAGTCCGCTGAAGTCGCCACCTGTCACGGTCACCGTGGCTCCGCTGAAGGAAGCCGTCGGACTGCCCGCTTTATTGTTGACTGCTGCAAGGGCAGTCACCGATGTAATGGCCACAACCGCCAAGAACGCAATGGGCAAGAAGATTACTTTGCGCAATCCTTTTCTCCTTAATTTCCCCCAAGAACGTGCTGACGCGCACGTTCCGCGATCAAGTGACGTTCGGGACATCTCGCGCCCGGCGGTGCACGGCAATCGTGGCAAACGCGCACGCCACATGCGATCCGATGATCAGCCAGCCGTCCCGTCCCCCTGGGCACTCGCTCGCCTCCTGCAGTAGACGAGCCATTGTGCCGGCTCGTCCCAAAAGCGCCGATGTCATCAAGCGCTTTCCATGTACCCGTTGTCAAGCCAATGTCGACAGAAAGTGGGCGCTAATCGGTGCTTTCGCGTGGATAGCGTCAAACGCACTCAAGAGGTCGATTTCATTAAGGTCCGGCGGGAGGGCGCGACTTGTCGTCTCACCTTTGTCCCTCCGGCCGCAGCGCAACATCGTCTGCGCGACGTCGCTCACCCTTTACAGATGAGCTCGCCGCCAACGCCATATCAGGTGGCGACCGCCACATCGACGCCCAGCGTGGGTTCGTCGAGGATCAGGAGCGGGGATCGTGCAGCATCGACCGCGCAATCGCGAGCCGGCGCTGCATGCCACCGGACAGGCTGCCGACGCGATCCCCCGCCCGCTCCCGAAGACCGACCAGGTCGAGCACCTCGCCGATTCGACGGTTCGGCTCCCGCACACCATAAAGGGCAGCCGCAAAGCGCAGGTTCTGGGTTCCGGTCAGTTCCCGGTCGAGCGCCGACTCGTGGGGCAAAACCCCGATCAGGGCCCGGACCGTGGCCCCGTCGCGGCGGACGTCACGGCCGAGGACGTGGGCTCGCCCGGACGTCGGTCTCACCACGCCGGTGACGACGTCGATGAGGGTCGACTTGCCCGCCCCGTTGAGACCCACGACCCCGAAGACGAAACCGCTCGCCACCGAGAGTGAAATCGAGTCCAGCGCGGTGATCCGGCCGAAGCGGCAGGACACCGCCTCGAGCTCCACGGCAGCGGAACCGACTTCGACCGCCCGCGCGGTGTCCGATCAGGGGCTCTCACGCGGGCAGGGCGTTGCTGCCAAGAGGGTGGGGCCGCCGGCCCAGCAACCACACCAGCACTGAGCCGCCGAGGACCAGCAGGTGCCCGCTGAGATCGAGCAGCGCGCCACGACCGAGCGACAGCTCGAGGAGCTCGATGCCGACCAGTAGCAGGCCGGCCGCCCCGGCCACCGGGGCCGCGCCGGGCGCCCGCTCCGGCCGGATCGCGACCAGCACAAACGCGAAGCTGAAGGCCACACCCGACGCTCCCCAATCGTGGGTGGCGTCGGGAAGCTGCGGGGACTGGAGGGGGAGGGTGAGCACCGCTTCAGCAGCGGCGGCGAAGATCAATCCGAGGCGGATCAACCGCGTGCGCGCTCCCCCCGGCAGGGGCAGCCGGGCGACCAGCGATCGCCTCCAGCGCGGCTCCGGGTCGGGTGCCGCCGGTACGGCGGCGAGCGCGAGCTGACGGAGGTCGCGGGCACGGTTCCGCCAGCGGCGGCACGAGGCACAGCCGGCAAGGTGGGCGGTGGCTTCCGGGTCGGGTTCCGGCATTCCCGGTCGAGCGATGCGGAGATCGCTTCTCTGGCTCTCGAACAGTTCATGCCCGTTCGTCGTCTTAACCGGCCGATCGGTTCTCCGGGTCCATCGTTATCCTGCCGCTGATGGATGAGGGCACCCGGCTGGCGCTCGCCGCCCGCGCGGGCGACCCGGCGGCACTCGACGGCTTGGTTGGGCTCTGTTATGGCCCGGTCTGGCGCTTCTGTGCCGGCACTTTGCCCGGGCGCTCACCGCTCTCGCAGGCTTCCGTGGCGGCTCGAGTGCGACCACCTGGTTGATCGGCATCCCCCGCCATGCCTGCCTCGACCATCTGCGCGCCGCTCGCCGGCGGGAGCGGCGCCACCGGGAGGGCGGCCCGCAGCTCGCACGAGGCGCCGATCCGGCCGACCGAGCCGCCGCAGCCGATCTGCTCCGGCGCCTCGCCCCTGACAGGCGCGAGGCCCTCCTCCTCACACAGGTTCTCGGCTTCACTTACGCGCAGGCGGCTGCCGTGTGCCGCTGCCCGGTGGCCACGATTCGCTCCCGGGTGGCGCGGGCGCGCAGCGACCTGATCGAGCTCATGGGGGGTGCTGATGAGCCCGCCCGTGAGGTCCGCGCCGCGTAGTGCATGCGCACTACGACATCGCAGGCAAACGCATCGCTCACGCATGAGCAAAAAGCACTTGCACAGCCGTGTCAGCCGATACAGACTGTCGTGCACGCCCCGCGGCACACGGAATCTCGTGTGTGAATTGGCTCGAGAAACATCGCGAGCGCCCTGACGCGTCCCTCGACGAAATACATGACGGCACTGTCGACTCAGTTCATCCGTAACCGCGCAACCCCTGAGGTCTACAACGCCGCAAAAGCGGCCGGGATCTTGACCGCGGCGGGTCTGGCGTCGGGCGCCTCGAACTTCGGCTTCAACGTGATCATCGCGCGTGCAAGTGGAGCGGCACGCTATGGGGCGATCGGGACGCTGGTCTCCGTGGTCACCGTGGCAGGCTTCCTGGCGATCGCCGCGGGCTACGCGGTGGCCCGCCGCGCGGCGACCAGTGAACTCAGTCCTCGCGACGTGCTCGTGCGCACCACGAGGTCGCTCGGGCCCTGGTTCCTGTGCCTCGTTCCGCTGTTCATCGTCGTCAAGCCAATTGCGGACTTTCTCCACCTGGCCGGTGTCGGCCCGGTGCTGATGGCGATCGGCACCGTCGCGGCGATGCTGGCGGGCTCGCTGGCGAGCGGCATACTCCTCGGGCACTCGCGCTTCCGGCTCATCGCTGCGCTCACAGTCGGCAACGCGTTCGTGCGCCTGCTGCTGGGCGCCGTGCTGCCCCGTATCCTCGAGGCAACCGACGCGGCGCTGCTGGCGACGCTCATCCCCGTCGCACTGGTGAATGCGCTTTCAGTGCTCTTGGTCATGCGGTTGCCGTTGCCGGCGCGGCCGATCAGCGCGCCAATCAGCGCCTCGAGCGACGACGCTGTCGGCAAACAGCTGCCGCGTGAGAGCCTCGCAGGTGCCATCGGCTCGATGGCGCTCTGGGCGGTTTGGGTAGCCCCGCTGGTGATCGCGACACATGGTCTTGCCCGTGTCGAGTCAGGGCGTTTCGCGGCGGCGCAGGTGCTGGCCAGCGCTATTCTCCTGATCGTGGCGCCGGTCACCACCGCGTTCTTTCCCACCATCGCGCGCCATCGTGACCGCAGCGCAGCGCTCGTCGGGGTGGTCGCCACCGCGGTGCTCGCCATGGTCTGCGCGGCGGCGCTCGCGCTCATCGGCCCCGTGTTCATGTCACGGATCTACGGGCCCGGCTTTGCTGCCCCGCGCGCGTTGCTCACGGAGTTCGGACTGTCCGCGCTCGCAGTTGCCGTCGCCACGTTTGCCCTGTGGGCAGCGCGCGCCCGCGACGGTCGCCATCTGCGCGTGACCGTAATCGCCATCGCTGCCCTTGCGCTCGAAGGTGTGGCCGGCGGTCTGTTGCATCCGTCTGCAGACGTGCTGGCTGCGGCGCCGGTGCTCACGCTGCTTGCGGCCACCGCCGCGAGCTACCTCATTGACGCGCTGCGCGGAGCGCGGAACCGCGTGCAGATGACCGCGTGGCCGGAGGCCGGTCTCGCATCGACAGGTGAGCACCCCGGATAGGGCGAGTGGTTCCCCCGGTCCCGGTGCGACGTGAGCGTGGTCCGGCGCCGCTGTCGGCGGAGCAGGAGCAGCTGTGGTATTTCAGCCGGCTGGCGCCCGACAACCCGGTCTACAACGAGGTGGTCACCGTTCGCATGGACGGGGCACTGGATGTCCCTGTGTTCCGGCGCGCGTTCAACGAACTCGTCCGGCGGCACGAGATCTGGCGATCGACCTTCCCGGTGATCGATGGAGAACCGGTGCAGGTCGTGCACGAAGCCCCCACGTACGAGATGCCACTGCTTGACTTGAGCGACAGGTCGAGCGCCGATGCCGAGCGCGAGGCGATCCACACCATCGGACAGGTCACGCGGCGACCCTATGAGATCGACCGCGGACCCATGCTGCGGCCCTGTCTGGTGCGCATCGATGCCCACCATCACCGCCTGTACCTCGCGATGCACCACCTGCTCCTCGACGGTTTCACCGCCCGGCGGATCCTGCTGCCGGAGCTCGTCGCGGTGTACAGGGCGTTCCTCAGCGGCCGCACGTCGCCATTAGCCGAGCCGGCACTGCAGTACGCCGACTATTCCATGCGGCAGCGGACGTGGATCGATAGTCCCGAGTTCGCAGCGCGTCTGGACCGCTGCAAGCGACGGCTGGCCGGCACGCCCGAGCTGCACCTCCCCGTGGACCACAGCCGTCCCGCCGAGCAGACTTTCAGCGGCGGCATGGTGCCGCTGGGTCTGGACGGCGCCGTGACCGCCGCGATGCTGCTGCTGAGCGAGGCCGCCCACGTGACGCTCTTCGACACCATCGCCGCGGCCTTCGCGGTGCTGCTCCACCGCTACTCCGCACAAGAAGAGATCGTCTTCGCAACGGCGGCCGACCAACGGGAGCACCAAGAGCTCGAATCGATGGCCGGTTACTGCGCGACGCCCGTCGTCATCCGCGCGGATCTGAGCGGCGATCCCACCTTTCGAGAGCTGCTCAGACGTCTGCACGACGAGGTGACCGAGGCACTGGATACTCGTATTCCATTCGAGCGGCTGCTGCGCGCCCTCCGGGTCCAGCGCCAGCCCGGGGCGAATCCCGTGTTCCAGGCCTTCATCGCGCTGGAGCCGGCGGCGCACGCATCGGACCCGTCATGGAGCGTCGAGCAGATGGACGCGGTGATGGGCAACGAGCTCGGGCGCAGCAAGTTCGACCTGCACATCGAGCTGGAGGAGCAGACCGACGGCCGGCTGGCCGGCCGCCTCATCTACAACAGCGACCTCTTCACGTCGGGGACCGCGCAGCGCATGGCCGGGCACTGGCACCGCCTCCTCGAAGGGCTCGTCGCCGACCCCGATGCCCACGTCTCCGGGCTGCCGCTGCTCACCGAGGCCGAGCGCTTCCAGCACCTGGTGGCGTGGAACGCGACTGCGGCTGAGTACCGTCGCGACACCTGCCTGCCCGAGCTCATCCGCGAGCAGGTGGAGCGCACGCCTGACGCGGTGGCCGTGACGGCCGGCGAACAGAGCCTGACGTACCGTGAGCTCGACGAGCGCGCCAACCGATTGGCGCATCGCCTGCGCGGGGTTGGAGTCGACAAGGGCAGCCGGGTGGCCGTCTGCACCGACCGTAGCCCGGATCTGGTGGTGGCGCTGCTCGCGATTCTCAAAGCAGGAGCCGCGTACGTACCGCTCGAGCCCCAGTACCCGGTTGCACGCATGGCCTACATCGTCGAGAACTGCGGCGCCACGATCCTGCTCACGCAGGCGCACCTCGTGGATCGCCTGCCTCGCCTGGAGCACGTGCGCGTGCTCCCGATGGACCTCGACCGCGACACCCTGGCTGCGCAGCCGCGTACCCCTCCGACGACGACGGTGTCGTCGCAGGACCTCGCCTACGTGCTGTACACATCCGGCTCGACCGGCAAGCCGAAGGGCGTGCCCATTCACCACGGTGCGGTGGTCAACCTGCTGACCTCGCTGGCGCGCACGCCGGGCATCAGCGCGAACGACGTCGCCCTGGCGCTCAGCACCATCTCGTTTGACATGTCCCTGCCGGAGATCTGGCTGCCGCTGATCAGCGGCGCGCGCATGGTGATCGTGCCGCGCGAGGTGGCGGCGGACGGCCGCCGGCTGGGCCGCGTCATCGACGACTGCGGGGTCACGCTCATGCACGCCACGCCGACGTCGTGGCAGATGCTGGTCGACACGGGATGGAGCGGCAGCGCGAGATTGGTGGCGGTGAGTGGCGGTGAAGCGCTGAGCCAGGCGCTGGCGCGGCAGCTGATGGCACGATGCTTTGCGCTGTGGAACGGGTACGGCCCCACGGAGGCGACGGCGTACACGACGTTCGCGCGCGTTCAGGCAGATGAACCCATCACCATCGGCCGCCCCATCTCCAACGCGCGCGTGTACATACTCGACCGCCACGCACAGCCCGTGCCGGTCGGTGTCCCCGGCGAGATCCATATCGCAGGGGAGGGTGTGGCCCGCGGCTACGTCAATGCCCCCGACCTGACCGCGTCGCACTTCCTCGACGATCCCTTCGTGCGCGGGGCGCGCATGTATCGCACCGGAGACCTGGGGCGCCACCGCGCTGACGGGAGCATCGAACACCTCGGCCGGATCGACGACCAGGTCAAGGTGCGCGGCTTTCGTGTCGAACCAGGTGAGGTCGAGGTGGCGTTGCTCGCGCACCCGCGGGTCGCATCGGCCGTCGTCACCGCGCGCGCAGGCAGCGATGGACATCGAAGCCTCACCGCCTACGTCGTTGCGGATGGCGACGCTCCGCCGGCCGCGGCGCTGCGCGGCTTTCTCAGCGAGACGCTGCCTGAGCACATGGTGCCCTCAGCGTTTGTTCCGATCCCCGCGCTGCCGCTGACGGCGAGCGGCAAAGTCGACCGTCAGGCGCTGCCCACGCCGGACGGCGCCGTTCACGTAACCGGCACGGCAGCGCGCCGGCCGCAAACGAGGCTGGAAGAACAGCTGGTCCGGCTCT
>VBJV01000321.1:2478-2892 GCA_005879785.1 Chloroflexota bacterium | reverse complement strand
CGGACGTTGGTAGCGTCGGCGCAGGCAACGGTCGTGGGCGGTTGCGGCCGGTTCGGGCGGCATGGTAGCTTGTGACAACAGTGGTTGGTCATGGGGCAACAGAGCGGGCGGGACGGGGAGCGGCGGATCGCGAGACCAGCATCCGGCGCGGCGTCGAAGTGCTGCTCGCGCTCGGCAGTGAGCAGGCGATCGAGCACGGAGGCCTGGGCGTGACGCGGATCGCCGAATCGCTTGGCCGTGAGAAGAGCCAGATCTCGCGCACCCTCAAGATCCTGGCCGAGCACGGTCTGGTCGACCGCGACCCGGACACGCTCGTCTACCGGCTGGGTTGGCGCATCTTCGCGCTCGCCAACCTGGCCGGCGAGCGACGCTTGCTGGACGAGGGTCGCCCGCTGCTCCAGCAGCTGGTGTCGC
>VBJV01000321.1:1859-2454 GCA_005879785.1 Chloroflexota bacterium | reverse complement strand
CGCGTCAGAGTCGCCACCCCAGTCGCTGCAGACGGTGGGCTGGGTGGGCCGCACCAACCCGGCCTACTGCACGTCGGTGGGCCAGGCACTGCTGTTCGATCACAGCCGGGCGGAGCTCGACCTGCTGTTCGACGGGGTCAAGTTCGAGCGGCTGGGGCCGAACACGGCCCGTAACGTTCGCGAGCTCGCCGCCCGCATCGATGCCGCCCGCGAGCGTGGATTCGCGATCGCCGATGAGGAGATGGAGCCCGGCCTGGTGGCGGCCGGCGCACCGGTGCGCGATGCGCACGGGCGCATCGTCGCCGCCGTGAACGTGTCCGGACCCAAGTTTCGCCTGGCCGATCGGTTGCCCGAGATGGGACGCGAGGTTGCCTCCGCGGCGGCCGGATTGTCGGCTGCGATCAGCGGTACCGGCCCGGCGTGAGTGCAGTTCCGGCTCCGCGGCCGAGCGTGCTCGCATCCGAGGTGGCTGAGTTCGCCACCCGGCTTCGGTGGGGCGATATCCCCGAGGCGGTGCGCAGCCACCTGGCCTGGCTGATGCTCGACCACGCAGCGGTCACGGTCGCCGGCCGCCCCGCCCCCGCCGCTGCGATAG
>VBJV01000321.1:0-1847 GCA_005879785.1 Chloroflexota bacterium | reverse complement strand
CACGGCGCTGCTCGACGGCCGCCGCCTGTCGGCCGCGGGGGCCGCCTGGTCGAACGGCGTGCTCGCGAACGTGCTCGACTACGACGACGGCCATCGCATCACCAAGGGACATCCCGGTGCGATGGTGATTCCGGCCGCGCTGGCGACTGCCGAGGCGACGGGCGCCGACCTGGCGTCGATGATGGAGGCGGTCGCCGTCGGCTACGAGATCGCCATCCGGGCCGGTGTGCGCCTGCACGAGCGCGAGAGCCAGTACCACGCCTCCGGTGCCTGGGGTGCACTGGGCGCGGCCGCGGCGGCCGGGCGACTGCTGGGCCTCGACGGCGGGCGCCTTGAGCACGCGGTCGGCCTGGCCGAGTACCACGCGCCGATCGCCCTGATCATGCGCTCGGTCGCCGATCCCGCGATGACCAAGGACGCGACCGGCTGGGGTGCGCTGTTGGGCGTGACGTCGGCGATGCTGGCCAGGCGAGGGTACACCGCCCTGGCCAGCACATTCCTCACGGACGGACCGAGCATGGACCTGGGCGCGCGGTGGGATCTGCTCGAGACCTACGTGAAGCCGTATCCCTGCTGCCGCTGGACGCAGCCGGGCATCGCAGCCGCGGTGGGCCTGCTGCAGAACCGGCGGATCGACGACATCGACAGGGTCACGATCCACACCTTCGACGCGGCCGCGCGGCTGTCCGAGAGGCAGCCGAGCAGCAGTGAGGATATGCAGTACAGCCTGATCTGGCCGGTGGCGGTCGCTCTGGTGGAGGCGGACTTCGGCGTCGACGGGGTGCTCGCGGACTTCTCGAACGCCGATGTGGCGACGGTCGCCCCCGGCGGGTGACCCGGGTGGTGGTGCGCCTGCGATCGGGCGAGGAGCTGGACTCGGGCGTCGTGGAGGCGCCCGGAGAGCCCGGCGACCCCGGCTGGTACGCGGTGATCGAGAGCAAGGCGCGCCGGTATCTCGATCCCGGCGCTGCACGACCCTGCGTCCGGGTGATCGATCCGCCCACAGCCCACCTTGCGGGGCGCGACGTCCGACAACTGACAGCGTTGCTGGCCTACGGCCTTGGCAGCTCCGACGAGTAGAGAGGACACCGATGTCACAGACGACGGCGCAGCACGACCAGGCCGAGCGGCTCGACGCCATCCGGCGGATGGCGGAGGGGTTCCAATCGCGCATCGCCGCTCACGACCGCGACGCCAGCTTCCCCCGCGAAAACTTCGACGAGCTGCGCGCGGCCGGCCTGCTCGGCCTCACCATCCCCGAAGAGGATGGCGGGCACGGCCTGTGGTGGGGCGACCGCTACCGGGAGTACTACGAGCTGCTGGAAACCTTGGCCCAGGTGGATAGTGCCACCGCCCAGCTCTTGCAGGTGCACTGCCATGCCACCGGCTTCATCTTTCGTCACGCCACCAGCGCCCAGCGGGAGGGGGTTCTGCGCGATATCGCGGCCAATGGGCGGCTGGTGGCCTCGGTCGGCAGCGAGACCAACCCGCGCAGCACGCGGAGCGGCGACTACGTTGCCGAGCTGACGCCGGTCGGCGACGATTGGCGGCTGACCTGCAACAAGTTCTTCGCGTCCATGGCCCCGGCCGCCGACTACCTGCTGTTGTGGGTGGCGGTTCCCGGCGAACAGTCCTACCCCGAACGCACCGTCACGGTGCTGGTGCCGCGCGACGCGGCCGAGGTCGAGTTGATTGATCAATGGGACGTGATGGGCATGCGGCCGACTGTCAGCTGGAGCGTGCGGATCCATGACCACCCGGTCTCGGCCGATGCCGTGTTCGGGGCCCCCGGTGCCTGGGTGCGCGACGACCCGCGTACGTTCACGCTCGGCTTCGCGGCCAACCAC
>VBJV01000320.1:1353-3433 GCA_005879785.1 Chloroflexota bacterium | reverse complement strand
TCACGCTGGCGGTAGGCATGGTTTCCCAGCGTGATCGCGTCCACGCCGGCGGCGAACAGACGGGTTGCGATGCGGCTCGTGATGCCCACTCCGTCGGCGGCGTTCTCACCGTTGGCGACGACCAGGTCGAGCCCCATCTGCTCTCGCAGGCCCGGCAGCTGCCCCTCGATCGCTCGCCGTCCGGGTGCGCCGAAGATGTCGGCGATGAAGAGGATCCTCAAAGTAATGGGCTGGCGCCGGGCGCGGGGCTGATCTGAATCGAGGCGTGGTTGCCCGCGTCGGAGGTGTAGCGGGCGACGGTCTGATCGATCAGCTTCGAGAGGTCGATCACCGAGCCGAGCCGCGTCTGCGAGGCAGTCACCGCCGATCCGACGTCAATCCCCAGATGGCGGCCGAGGTTGCCCACGGTGACGATCACGGCGGGTGCGGCGTCGGGCCGGATCTGAACGATGCTGCCGCGCTGGAGGCCGTTCAGGACGTACGGCTGGACGCTGACAACGACGCCGTCCACCGGGGAGTAGACGCTGGTGCCGGCGGGAGCGCCGATGTCCACCGAGCCCGTGTCAGGCCCCGATCCTCCGCCGTCGACGAAGTACGACGGGCCGTCGTTGCCGCCGCTGCCAAACAACCGGTCTCCCAGCCGGGCGAGGAAGCCCTCGTTGCGCTGGCGGCCGACCGGTTGCAGCGGAATCGCATCCGTCGCGCCGGTTGCGTGGTAGACGATGGCGGTGATCCGGCCCTGCGTGATCGGCACGTCCAGCGAGAGTCCCCCCGCCATCGCCAGCGTCTGCACCTGGGGCGGACCGTCGGGCGCCAGCTCGGCGGAGTCGGAGGGAGCGATGGCGAGCTTGGCCGGGCCGCCCGATCCCGAATGCAGCAGCGTGCCAACCACGATCAGGACGACCAGTGTGACCGCCAGCCCAGCGATCAGCCTGAGCCTTCGCGGGTCGCGCCGGCGGCGGGTGGTGCGCCGCCTACGGCGCTGGCGGCCGCCAGCGGCGAAGATTGCGGCCATTTACGCGGGTTTCGCGGGCGTGATCGATCCACGATCCATCCGGAACCGGCCTCCTGGTACGATGGCCCGCAATGGCGCCCGACAGCCCGCGGAAGGTCGAAATCCCGCGCTGGGTGCAGCTGGTGGGGCTGCCGCTGATCCTGGTCGGAGCCTGGCAGCTGGTGGCGGCGGTCAGCCACGCCGTCTTCATCTTCGTGGTCGCTGCGCTGATCGCGATCCTGCTGAATCCGATCGTGCGCGCCTTCGCGGTGCTCAGGTTGCCACGGCCAGTAGCCGTGCTGGTCGTCTACGCCCTGTTCGCGGTTGTCTTCATCGGAGCCGGCGTGATAGCGGGCACGGTTGTGGCGACCCAGGTGCAGGCAGCCACGTCGGTGGTGCAGGAAGAGTTCACCAAGCAGCCGGGTCAGACCGAGACGCCGGCCCAGAAGCGGCTCGACCGGCTCCAGACGTGGCTGGACAGGCATCACCTGGAGCAGATCGACGTTCGCGACCTGAGCGACAAGGTGCAGGCCAAGATCGACTCGCTGGACGTCCAGAGTGTGCGCCCAGGGAATCCTGGTCGGCGTCGTCGAGAGTCTGTTCAACGTCGTGCTGGTGATCGTCGTCTCGGTCTACATGCTGCTGGACGCGCCCCGGCTGTCGAGGTTTCTGCGCCGCCTGTTCCCGCCCGGCGAGACCGACGACGACCTGATCACCCGCTGCGAGCGGGCGCTGATCGGCTATGTGCGCGGGCAGACGATGGTCTCGCTGGTGATCGGCACCACCGCGGGAGTGCTGATGTGGCTGCTCGGCATCACCGGCGTCTTCCATAACGGCAACGACTATGCGATCGCGTTCGGCGCCTTCGCTGCGCTGGTCGAGGTGATCCCATACGTCGGGCCGTGGATCGGCGCCATCCCGCCGCTGGCGGTGGCGCTGGCCGAGTCGCCCTCAGCGGCCATCGCGGTGGCGCTGGCGTTCCTGTTCATCCACCAGGTCGAGGGTCACATCGTGATCCCGAAGCTGATGGGCGGAGCTGTGGGCGTGCATCCGCTGCTGGTGATCTTCTCGCTGCTTGCCGGCGCA
>VBJV01000320.1:564-1124 GCA_005879785.1 Chloroflexota bacterium | reverse complement strand
GAGCGCGTCCTGGTTGGACGGCGCCAGGTCGGCGGCCAGTTCGAACGCCTCCAGCGCGGCCTCGGCGCGGCCCAGCCGCTTGAGGAACTTGCCGTACCAGCGGTAGGCCTTGGCCAGCTCGCGCGTCCAGCCGTTCTGCTTCTGGATCGAGTCGATCGCGGCCGTGTACGCCCACTCGGCGTGCTCCACGTCGTTCAGCTCGTCGTAGACGCGGGCCAGCACCAGGTAGGCGTCGCCCAGCTGCCCCGGCATCGCACCGCTGCCGAGCAACTCGACTCCCTCGCGGGCCTTGGCGGTCGCCAGGTCGGTGTCGCCCATCTGAAGTGCGCAGCGCGCCTCCTCCACCACGACGAAGCCGAGCTCGAGCGAGCCGGGCCGGGCGCCGAGCAGGGTGCGCGATGCCGCCAGGTGCGTCGCGGCCCGCTCGGTCTCACCCGCGTCGAGCAGGTTCTGGGCGTACAGCAGGTGAGCATCGGCCAGCGCGTCGTTGTCGTCCATCAGTTCGTAGATCGCCAGCGCGCGATCGGCGTACGCGATCGCCTGGCCGACCTGGCCTGTCG
>VBJV01000320.1:0-487 GCA_005879785.1 Chloroflexota bacterium | reverse complement strand
TGTAGGCCTGGCTCAGCAGCAGCGTGTAGCGCACCAGCTTGGCCAGATCACGGCCGGGCTGCGTGCGAAGCCGCTCGGCGCACTCGTTCATCAGTGCGATGGCGCGGGCCGAGTCGCCGGCGCCGATGTGCAGGCGGGCGAGTTCGATGTAGAGGTCGGGGCGCTGGGCGGGATGCGGCGGGTCGCCGACCTCGAGCGCCTGGCGGAACAGCGTCAGGGCGTGGCCGTCACGGCCGCGACGCGCGGCGATCAGGCCGAGGCCCTCGTAGCACTCGCTCATCCGCTCGGTGTCCGCCTCGACCTCAGCTTCACGCAGCACGCCGCGCAGCATCTCCTCGGCCTCCTCGTACTGCTGAAGGCGGATCATCATCATCGCGTCCAGCACTTCCAGCGAACGGCTGCGCTGATCGGCCGTCATCTCGCCCGCCAGCTCCTCGGGGCTCACGCCCAAGCGGCGGGCGATCTCGGCCAGCACGCGAGGGCTGGG
>VBJV01000126.1 GCA_005879785.1 Chloroflexota bacterium | reverse complement strand
ACCCTGTTGCCTGGATGGTGATCGTGGCCCCGTCGCTCGCCGAGGCCACGTCGGGCTCTTCGAGGGGGCCGAAGCCATCCCCGGCGTGGAAGTCGTACTTCGAGGGATCGGCGCTCGCCGTGGTCAGACCGACCGCCGCGAGACCCAGACCCAGAATAGGCACCATCAGTAGTTTGTGCAGCGGGCGCATAAGCCACCCTCCTTGTCCATTGCGCACTTAGCGCTGTTCAGCGCGATTAGCGCGAAGTGTACCCGGATGCGGCGGGCAAGCGCTTGACCTCGTCCCCTGGTAGCGGGTCTACCCTTCTCTCATGCCCGCGACCGCCCTAGAGAAGAAACGGCCGGCTCGGCAGGATCTGGCGGGCACGCCTTCTGCTCTCTGGCTGTGGTGTTCAACTGGAACGTGTACTGGGTAGCGTTCGGGGTCATTCTCGCCGCCAGTTTCCTACCGGAGCTGGCCTGGCGGAAGTACGCCTCCAGCCGTTAGAAGGGCGATGAAAAAGCCGCCCCCGACCGCCGCGCTTTTCATCGCTGAGATCGGTGTCGGCTGCCGGCGGAATGAATCCGCCTTCGCCGACTCTTTTTTATCATCCTGTTAGAGACGCGGCACAATGATTGAACACCGCAGACGGAGGTACCCCGGTGACTCAGACCAATCTCGAGGTCGTGTTCGATCATCTGCACGCGAGACGCATGCGCGACCTCTCGCTATTGGAATCACAGCTGCATCCCGACGTCGTTCATCAGGGCGTGCTCCCTGAGTTGATCTGTCGCAACCGCGATGAAGTCCTCATCAATGTCCAACGTGGATTTGCACGCGACGATTTCGGTGTCGACCGCTTGGAGTTGATCGATGCCGGCGAGCGCGTCGTTGTCGGGCTGGCGGGCCCACGCTTCTCAGAGGTGCCGTGGGCACCTCTCAACGGCCAGATTTACGTCGTGTACACGCTCCACGGCGGCCGCATCGTGCGCATGGAGGACTATCTCAGCCGCAGTCAAGCCCTTGCAGTTGCAGGGACGGCGGTGAAGGACTGGGTGTAGCCAGGCGCACCTGTCCTCATTGCAGCACCAGCCTGGCGGTCGAGGGCTGACACCTGGGCCAGCCCTCGACGAACCAGGCTCATGGGCTCGAGCTACCGTCGAATGAAGATGTTGTCTCCGTGGACGGCGCCGCGGAAATTGAACTGGGTGCCTTGCACGAGCAGTAGGCTCGCTTCGACCGCGTTCGGCTGCGGCTGCCCCAGCTCGCACACGATGGTCAAGATGCCGTCATGTGCGTGCACGCCGTCGACGTACAGCGCAACCTTGAACATCACCTTGCCGCCTTCGGAACCAGTGGGCAGGCCGCCGAAGAAGGCATTCTGCTCCGGCGTCGCCGGGCCGAAGGATCTATAGCTGAGCAGCGCGGTCGGCTCCCAGATTCCCGTGGCAAGCACGTTGCCCGCCGCGTCGCGATGGGTGAACGTCCGCGGGATCTCGCCGAAGGCTTCCTTCACAGTGCCGCCGTCCCCGCTGATCGACTTCGGCTGGAGCGTGAAGGTGCCCTCGCCGTTGAGCTCGACCACGTCGCCGTTGGCGGCTCGAGCAAAGCTTTCGACCGTTCCGAAATCCAGCGTCGCCGTCTTCGAGCCGGCGGAGGCCGGAAGGCTGCTGACCGCCGATCCCAGACCGGCGATGAGGATGCTGCTCCCCATGACCAAAGCAAACCGTTTCATCGTCCTGTTTCCTTCTTGAATCACGCCACTGGGATCTGCTCGCCGACGAGGTACACCTCGCCGGCGTAGGCGCGCGTCCCCGCGCGGAACTTCGGCGTGAGCTTCGCGAGCGCTTCGTCCGCGTTCTCAGCCTCGACCGCCAGGATGCCCCCATGCTCCCCGCTCGGGCAGGTGCACAGGAGCGCGACGCCGCTGAGCGCCGCCGGCCATGGCAGCTCATCGTCGAGGGCTTGGCACTCCTCGGGAAGGTGCCGGTTCTGCAGGATGTAGGTGGTCATCGCTGCCTCCTTATTGCCGCGGCGCCCGCCTGCTGCGGTCGGGTCCATCGCCCGGCACATGGCAGGCGCCACAAGCGGGGTGGCGATGCGACACGGGCGAGCAGCGGGTTCGGAGCGGCCTACAGACCCCAGTGCATCGCCATCTCGGGCTGGTAGGAACAGAAGCTGCCGGTCTTGATCGACCGATCGAAATGTCGCCCGAGCGCCTCGTGCTGAGTGGTCATTCGCTGGATTGAGTTGCGGATGCGCCGCGTGACCGCCTTGCGAGCACGCTCCCGCGGATCCGCCGCTGGCCGAGATCGCCCGCCCAGGCCGTATGCGGTGGCCAGCTCACCCGCGATGAAATCGAGCTCTTTCTTCACCCGGGAAGCGCGCTCGCCATCGCCCGAGCGCTGCGCCTCGTCGAGATCACCGTGGAGCTCCTCGAGCCGTTCGCGGTACGAAGCCCTCGCCTGGGCGTCGAGCGCTTCGCCGGCGCTGGCGTCTCCTGCGTGCAAGCCCTCCGCGGCGAGGCGAGCGGCGCTCATTCGTCGGGATGATCCGGCAGCCGAGCCGCTGGAAACGCCCTCGGACGCCGCGATGAGATCTGACACATGCACCTCTCGGCCCGGTCTGGCGAGCAGCGTGGCGATGTCGCGCAGCCCCTTCGCGTCGGGAAGGCGGACGGTCCTGCCCGCGAAGGTGATGGTCCAGACCGCGCCATCACGGCTGAACGTATTGAGGTCCTGGGGGGCGCCGCGGAGCCGCTCCGCCTTCTCGCGGTATGCATGCATGCCAAGCGCGCGATACGTCTCGATCGCTTGGTCGAGCAGCTCGCCGGCTCGGCTGACGTCGCCCTCGCGGCCCCGCCGGATGAGCGCGTCCGCGTACTCGCGCTGGGTGTGCGCGAGGTAGGGGAGCGCACCCATCTTCGCATGCGCCTCGAGTCCGGCTTCAAAGTGCCGTTCCGCGGCATCGACGTCGCCGAGCACGTCGGCGAGCAGACCGAGCAGACGATGAACCGATCCATATGTCGCGCCGGCGATCCCACAGACGATGACGCGCGATCCGAACGGCAGCAGGGCGTCATACAGGACCTGCGCGGCGCGGCGCTCGCGCACCGCCGCGGCCGCCTCGGCAAAAAAGGCGCACATGACGATCCACATGCCCCCACCCATCATTCCCGTCAACGCGCCGGCCGCGCAGAGCCGCTCCAGCTCAGCACGCGCCTTGGCATCGTTGCGACCGAGCGCCGGCATTGCCAGCGCCCACCAGTCCATCATCGATGCCATCTGCGGAAACGCGGCGAGGAACCGCTGCCATTGCGCTTCCAGCTCGTCGAAGCGGCCCGCCTGACGGAAGATCTCCGGCAGCTGGGTGAAGTCGGCAAGCATCTGGGAGTTCTGGCTGTGCGCAGCCTCGCCGAGCTCCGACGCGCGATGCGCGAGCCGCTCGGCGTCGACGAAGCGGCCTTCCAGCAGCGCGCGCATCCCACGGAACAGCGGCACGTACCACAGCGAGATCGGCTGCTTGAGCTTCTCGGCCAGACTGGCGAAGGCTTCGATCTCGCGGTCGAGGCCTCGGATATCGCCGACCTCGAGTAGCGACACCACGCGGAAGCGACGCGCGAGAAGTTCCAGCTCCGGGTCGCCGGCTTGCACTGCCAGCTGCACCATCAGGTCGCTCGCCGCGTGTCGCTCCTCGGTGTAATGCGGCGTCGCGATGGTGTCGCAGTAGGTGCTCAGCGCGTACGCGTGCGCGGCTGCGTCGCCGCAGCGCTTGGCCATCGCCACAGCATCGCGAGCCAACTGTGCGCGCCGGTCCTCCGAGCCGACGAATGAGAGCGCCACCGACAGCCGAGCCATGACCCAGGCGCGCATTGCGGAATCGGTTTCCGGCAGTGCCGCGAGTGCCTGCTCGAGCATGCCGATCTGCCGCTCGTCGAACAGCCGCACCTCGAACCCGCCGAGGCCCGCGCCGAGACCGAGCGCAGCCCGCGCAAGGTCTTCCGGGCGTTGGAGCTGCTGGGCAAAGGCAGCGGCCCCCTGGTAGGCATCCACAGCCGCGGGCCAGTCGCCGGCGCGGTTGCGCGCCTCGCCGAGGACCAGCATGGCCTCAAGCTTTTGCTCGTCGGTCGGCCCGGTGCTCTCCAGCACCTCGAGCGCGCGTGAATACAGGTGTGCAGCCTCCTCGAACGCGTACCGGTTCATCGCGTCGCCTGCAGCGCGGGTCGCGTAGTCGAACGCCTTGGCTGGATCGCCGTCGGGTCCGGCAGCGAGGAAGTGGTGCGCGAGCCGCGGCAGCGACGGCTTCGTACCAGCCGTCTGCTCCAGCGCTCCGCCGATCGCCAGATCAAGCCGTGCGCGTTCCGGCGGTGGGATTCGCGCGATTACTGTGTCGCGAACAATGGCGTGCTTGAACCTGAAGGCATGCTCCCACGATCGATCTTGCTCGAGGAGTCCCGCTGCTTCGGCCTCGTCCATCGCGGAGCGCACTACGTTTCGTGGCTGTTCCATGGCGCGTGCGAGCAGTTCAGTCGACGCGTCGGGATCGGACAGGGCAACGGCGGCAAGCACCGCTTGACACGTGGCTGACAGCCTCTCGAGCCGCACCTCGACGACTTCGCGGACGCCAGACGGAATGAGTTCATCGATTCTGGTCGCGCCGCGTTTGTCGATAAGCGCTGCGATTTCATGCACGAAGAAAGGATTGCCTCCGGTTCGCTCGCGTACGAGCCTGGCGACACTCGCCGTCGGAGCGACTCCCGTCGTGGCGGTGATGAGCTCTGCGACGGCGTCGTCGGTCAATCCAGTGAGAACGAGGCGCACGGCGGCGGCGGCTGGTCGCGGTCGACTTCGTCGTCCCGATAGGTGCCGACGATGAGAAGTCGTGCATCGCGGACGTCACGAGCAAGAAAGTGCAAGAGCATGAGCGAGGGCGCGTCCGCCCAATGGAGATCGTCGAGAACGACCACGCAGGGCTGTGCGTCCGATATCTTCTGAAGGAAAGTGGCGACGCTGTCGAACAGCCGAAACCGTTGCTGGTCGGGATCCAGAGTCTGGCCACGAGGCTCGGGTTCGGCGCTCGGGAGGAGATCGGGGACCAACCTCGCAAGATCCTGCGAAACCGCACCGATTCCCGCGATGAGCGCCTGCAGCCCTCGTTCACGCGCGTAGGCACGGAGCACCTGCACCCACGGCCAGTACGGTAGACCCTCACGCGGGAGGCAGGCGGCCCACAGCGTCCGCGCGCCCGCCGATTCAGCGTATTGCGCGGTCTCTTCCGCGAGCCTGGTCTTGCCGATGCCGGCTGCTCCGGCCACCAATGCGACACCCGCTCTCCCTTTCAGTGCGGCGTCGGTCGCCGCTCGCAGGGTTCTCAGTTCACGAGTTCGTCCGACCAGGCTCCCCATGACTGCGTGAAGTCTAGACGTGCCATTCCACCCCGCAAAACGCGGAGAGGAGACTGGCACATCCACGCGGATGCAGAATTGCTGGCCTGCCCCTGCCGGCGTTACCCGATTACGTGCTGCCGTCGCGTCGTCGCGATGACATCGCCGCGCATGGCTGTGATAAGCCCGTCAGCAGCGAGCGCGCTGTCGGAATCAGCCGCAGCACGTGTGGGGGCCACCTGAGACTTGGAGCACCGCCAATCAATCGTTCCACAGCCCCGTGGCCCGGTATTGCTCGGTCGACACCGGAGCGATCGGGAAACCCGGCGAACCAGGTGAAGACGTTCTCGCCTTCTCGCACCGGCAGCCTCGGGTAATCATTCACGCTCATCTCGGTGACGAAGTAGGCGAGGACCGCCACGCCAGCTTCTATCAGCGCCGGCTTGAGCTTGTGTTCGAAGTATTCGGCAAAGCCATCCGACGCCGGGGAATCGAGCGCGTGGATGGTGGCAACCACGAGTCCCGCGCCGTTTCCATTGACGCCCGGCGGTGGCCGGTCGTTGCTGCTTGGTGTGAAGCCGGAAGCTGCATCGGCTGGACGGAGCAGGAGCACGTCATCGGAGTTGAGCATGGTGGCGTTGGCCGCCTCGCGATGCGCTGCCCACACGGGCCCCTCGTAGAAGCCCCGCAGCGCCTCTAGCCTCAGGGCCATGTCGGGAAATCCGCGAATCCAGACGAATCGATCCGGATCGTCGACGTCCCTGAACTGGCCAATGAGTGCGATGCCAAGCGCCTCCTGGCTTTCGACGAACTCGCGATCGAAGAGGCGGGTCAGGGTGTCACGCGCGCCGGGATGCAGCACGTACTGGCGGAGCTCAACGATCGGCGACAAGCTCGCCTCACGTTCTCCAGCGGTTATCGCCGTCGACGGATCGTCGAAGGCCATGGGGCGATCGTAGAACCGCGTCAGTGGTGGTGGCCCTGGCGGCCGAGGGTCTCCACGGGGGTCGCGCCGGGGCGGGTCCACTGCGGCACGGGCCGGCTGGTTGGGCCCCAGGTGGCGACGCCGTCGGCGTCCGAGCGCCAGTACCAGCAGATCGGCGAGCCATGCCCACCGACCGGCGAGCCGGCCTGAGGGGCCTCGGGCCAGCCCTCGGGGTTGTCCTCCCACGCCTCGCGGCGGCCGTAGGGCGTCATGTCGAGCAGGCCGAGGGACCCGTTGACCGGCTCGTTGCCCCGGCCGGTCGTGGAGTAGGTGAGGAACACGCGGTCGCCGTCGCGCAGGAAACAGACGATATGGCCCATTTCTCCGCCGACCGGCGCCTCCACGCCGCGCACCGAGTACCAGGGCTGGGTGTAACCCATGAACTCGACGTAGGGAGCCACCTCGTCCCACGGGCCGGAGGTCAGGACGGCGAACGAGACGCCGCGGGCGTTGAGGTAGACGGCGTCCTTCACGTGCCAGGCCGTGGTCGTGCAGCCCTCGCACTGCCCCTGGTACGGCGCGCCGTCGTACCACATGTGCTTGTAAACCACCAGCTCGTCGCGACCCTGGAACAGGTCGAGGAACGGGACCGGGCCCTCAACGCCGGTGACCTCGACCGCGCCGTCGAGCTCGACCATCGGCAGCCGCCGCCGGGCCGCGGCGATCGCGTCGCCCTCACGGGTGTGCGCCTTCTCGCGGACCAGCAGCTCCTCGCGCGCCGCCTGCCAGGTGGCCAGGTCGACGACGGGCGGCTTGCCGGGGAGGTTGCTGCTCGCGTTGCCGGGCGTGGTCGTCATGGTGTCCTCCGCCATCTCGTCTCGTGCGCTCGCGGGTTCCCTGGGCCGTCTGTCAGATGAGACGACTCCCGGTGCCGAGACTCACCGATTCAGCTCGGCCTTGTCCGCCCACTGTTCGCCAGCGGGGTCGAGCGCACCTGACGAGACGTTCGAATCCCTTCTGCTACAACGGATCTCGATGGGTGCAGCGAGGGCCACAGGACTCCTGGACAGGTTCCGGGCCGCAGCACGGCAGGCGGCCGAGAAAGAAGTCGCGTGATCGGACTCGTCACCGATTCCAACGCACAGCTGCCCGGCGATCTGCGGGAGCGCTACCAGGTCGCGGTCGTGCCGCTCACGGTCGTGGTCGACGACCACCCGTACCAGGAAGGCGTCGACATCACGGCGGCCGAGTTCTACGGGCGCCTCGCCGCCGGCGCGTCGGTGTCGACAGCCGCACCTTCGCCCGGCGCGGTGCTCACCGCGTATGAACAGCTCGCGGCGGCGGGCGCGACGGAGATCCTGTCGATTCACATCGGGTCGAACACGTCGGCGACGGTCAACGCGGTGACGGTCGCGGCCGGCTCGAGCCCGGTGCCGGTAGAAGTCATCGACACGGGAACGGCGTCGTTCGCGGTGGCGTGCTGCGTCTGGGCCGCGGGCGAGGTGCTCGCCGCCGGCGGCGACCTGGCTCGCGCCGCCGACGTCGCCCGCCGGGTGGCGGGCCAGGTCGGCAATGTGTTCATCGTCGGCGCGCTCGACCTCGCCCGCCGGGGCGGCCGCCTCGCCGCCGACGCCGCCGCGGGGGAGGGTCTGCCCGTGCTCGCCCTCGCCGATGGCCAGATCGAAGCGGTCGGCCGGGTCCACGACGTGGAATCGGCCGTCGACGCCATGACCGCCTACGTGGTCGACGGCGCCGGCGGCGCGCCGCAACGCGTCGGTGTCGGCGACGCCCTCACACCCGAGCTCGCCGGCGAGTACGCGGCTCGGCTCGCCGACCGGCCCGAGGTGGCCGAGCTGGTGCGCTACGAGATCGGCCCGTCGGTCGGCGCCCACACCGGCGCCGGCACCGTCGGGGCGTGCTTCTTCCCCGCCGCGTCCTGATTTCGTCCCGGCAAAACGCGCAAAAGCCGCGCCCGCCTGTGGAGAACTCGCGAACGCGGTCGGGAAACCCACCTGTTCGGGCCCGAGTCCCGTCAAGATGAATGGGC
>VBJV01000319.1 GCA_005879785.1 Chloroflexota bacterium | reverse complement strand
ACGAAGCCCGCGGCCTCGGCATCGAACAGCGCCACCGTCTCGGTGAGTTTCTTGACCAGCGGGATCGCCAGACTGCCGGCGCGCCCGCTGGCGGCCACGATGGCCGCCACGTCGAACAGCTCGGCCTTGCACACGCCGCCGATCGCCTGCGCGGCCGACGCCGGAATGACGCCTTCGGCCGCCTGCGCGCGGGCGAGCGCGGCCTCGAAATCCATCATTGCCTGGACGAACGCGGTCTCGCTGAACACCGCGATGATTTCAGGGGTGGAGAGGAAGCTTTCGAAGACCAGTGCAGACATGCGCGGATGCTAACGCCGCCGCGCGGGTGGCAGGCGCGCTATGCGCACCGCGCGTGGGATGACGGCAAGGCGGCTGTAGGGTGGGCTTCAGCCCACGGCACCGGCTCGCAGTAGAGGGCGGACTGGATCACGCGTGGTCTGCTGTCGGCAGTTGCGAAGCGAGCACCTTGTCGACGCGCTTGCCATCGAGGTCGACGACCTCGAAGCGCCAGCCTTCCCAATCGACCGTGTCGGTGGTGTCGGGCAGCCGGCCGAGCAGCAGCATGATCATGCCCGCCAAGGTGTTGTAGCGCCCGCGGTCTTCCTCGGGCAGTTCCTTCAATTGCAGCCGGTCCTTCAGCTCGGGCACCGGGATCAGGCCGTCGAACAGCCAGCTGCCGTCGTCGCGCTGGATCGCCCAGGCATCGTCGGCGCTCGGCGTGGTGAACTCGCCGGTGATGGCTTCCAGCACGTCGCGCACGGTGATCACGCCCTGCACCTCGCCGTATTCGTCGACCACGAACACGAGCTGCGCCGCCGAGGCGCGAAAGTGGTCGAGCAGCTCCATGCCCGACAGCGTTTCGGGGACGAACACCGGCGGCTGCAGCCGCTCGGTGAGCGACAGCGGGCGGCCTTCCATCTGCTGCTGCAGCAGGCTTTGCGCGGTGACGACGCCGAAGCAGGGTCAGCACGTCTTCGCTCGACGCAGCGACGTCGAGCCACGCGATGTCGGTGCGCGGGATCATCATCGAGCCGACCTGGCGCTCGTCGAGGCGGAACACGTTGCGCACCATCTGGTGTTCCTGCGCCTCGATCACCCCGGCGTCGACGCCTTCCTCGAGGCTGGCGGCGATTTCTTCTTCGGTCACGCTGCGCACCGCGTCGCCGTGCACGCCCATCAGCCGCAGCGTGCCCTCGGTCGAAAGCGACAGCAGCCGCACGACCGGCCGCGCGATCAGCGAGAGCCACTCCATCGGCCGCGCCACCAGCCGCGCGACGTGCTCCGGGTACATCTGGCCCAGGCGCTTGGGCACCAGCTCGCCGAAGATGATGGTGAGGATGGTGATGACGATCACCACCATCGCGGTCGCGGTGATCGCGGCGGCGCGGTCGTGGATCGGGAAGGTGGCGTGCAGCCAGCGCGCGAACGGCTCGGAGAACGCCGCGTCGCCGACGATGCCGTTGAGGATGCTGATCGAGGTGATGCCGATCTGCACCACCGACAGGAACTTGGTCGGGTTGTCGTGCAGGTCCATCGCGGCCTGCGCGCCCGCGTCACCGGCCTCCACCATCACCTGCAGCCGCGCCTTGCGGCTTGCGGTGGTGCGAGCGAAGGAAGACAGGCAGCGTAGCAGAATCGGGTCATGAACTACATCATCGGAGACGTGCAAGGCTGTGCCGACGCCTTCGACCGGCTGCTCGCCGCGATCGACTTTTCGCCGTCGCGCGACCGCATGGTGGTGCTCGGCGACCTGGTCAACCGCGGCCCGCAGAACCTCGCCACCCTGCGCCGCCTGCGCGAGCTGGGCGACGCCGCCACCTGCCTGCTCGGCAACCACGACCTGCACCTGCTCGCGGTGGCGCACGGCGTGCGCCCGCTGCACGCCGGCGACACCGTCAAGGACATCCTCGACGCGCCCGACCGCGACGCCTGGATCGCCTGGCTGCGCGAGCACCGCCTCGCGGTGCACGACCAGGGCTGGCTGATGGTTCATGCCGGCGTGGTGCCGCAATGGGACCTGCACACCACGCTGCGCCTCGCCGGCGAAGTGGAGCAGCACCTGCGCGGCGACGACATGCGTGACTTCCTGCGCGTGATGTACGGCAACCAGCCGGCGCGCTGGGACGAGACGCTCACCGGCAACGACCGCCTGCGCTTCGCGGTAAACGTGCTCACCCGGATCCGCTTCGTCGAGCCCGACGGGACGCTGGAACTGAACCTGAAGGAAGGCGCCGGCGCGGCGCCGGCGGGGCATTTGCCGTGGTTCGAGGCGCCGGGCCGCAAGACGCAGGGCGTGCCGATCGCCTTCGGCCACTGGTCGACGCTGGGCCTGCTGAACCGGCCCGATCTGTTGTCGCTGGACACCGGGTGTGTCTGGGGCGGCAAGCTGTCGGCGGCGCGCATCGATGGCGGAAGGCGCGACGTGATCCAGGTGTCGTGCGATGGGGTGCGGCGGCCGATCTGAGGGCGGGTGTTTCAGGGGGGGACGCCGACTACAATCTGGGCCTTCCTCGAGGAAGCGTGGCCGAGCGGTTTAAGGCACTGGTCTTGAAAACCAGCGATGGGGGAACCC
>VBJV01000120.1 GCA_005879785.1 Chloroflexota bacterium | reverse complement strand
GGTGTGGATCTTCGGGCCGAAGTCGCTGTAAAGCATCACCCGAAACTCTGTAAAGGATCAGCCGAACCCCGTTTGTCAGGGATCAGCCGGATCAATACACAAGATTGGCTGGGGAGGAAGGACTCGAACCTTCGAATGGCGGATCCAAAGTCCGCTGCCTTACCACTTGGCGACTCCCCAGTGGTGAGGTCATGCTATCCCGGCTTGCTCGGCCATGCCGTGGACGGCAGCACGCGCCAGCCATGCCTCGACGATGTCGACGAACTGTTCTGGCGCCTCGAGCATCGGCACGTGTCCGACATCCTCGAGCAGCTCCACCTCCCAGTCCGGGCGCAACGCGGCGAGTGCCAGTGCGGACTGCGGGCTGACCACGCGGTCGTGCGTCCCGTGCAGCAGGAGCGTCGGCGCCGTGACCTGTGCCACCCAGTCCTCGAACCGACGTCGCCGTGCCAGCGTGCGCAGCAGCGAGCGAGCCGCACCGAACACTGGCACGTGCCAATCGGGAACACGCAATCGCTCGCGCTCCAGCTGCACGTGCGCAGCCATCACGGCGGCGTCTATCCGGCGTACATCGAAGGCGCACAGGCTGAGGATGTCGCCGACCAGCCGCTCCGCGCCGCGCTTGTCTGCGAGCCGCTTGAGCCTGATTGAGGCCGGCGTCGGCAGACCGTAGGCGAGGATGGCGTTGCGCGTGATCATGTCAAGGCCGAAGCCCGTGCGCCGTGGTGGCGGCACCGCGGGGTTCACCAGGACCGCTGCGCCGAGGTTCGAGGGCCGGCGCGCCGCCAGTGCGATCGAGAGCAGGCCGCCCATGGAGTTGCCGACGAGCGTCAGCTGCTCGTCCTCCAGCTCGCGGATCACGGCCTCGAGGACAGCCACGTGGTCGGCCATGGTGAAGCCGCGCCCCGCCGCCGGCGTGCGCCCGAACCCGGGCAGGTCGATGGCGACGATCCTGCGCTGCCGGGCCAGCCGCTCCCCGACGCTGAGCCAGTTGAGATGGCTTCCGCCCAGGCCGTGGACCAGCAGCATCACCGCTCCTGAGCCGCCGTAGTCGGCCGCGTGCACGGGCCCGGCCGTCGTGTCGAGTGTCAGCGAACGCATCATCAGTCCTTCGATCGAATTTCAGGGGCCATCTCGGGCACACCGTATACTCGGGCCACATGGCTGACGGTCCCCTGGCGGTCATTCTCGCCGCCGGGCAGGGAAAAAGGATGCAGAGCGCCACTCCGAAGGTGCTCCATCCACTCGGCGGCCGTCCTCTGATCCTCCATATTCTCGACGCTGCCAGGGCTGTGACCAGCGCCCGGCCCGTGGTGGTCATCAACCCCGGCCAGCCACAGGTGCGGTCCGCCCTGGGTGACCGAGCCAATGTCGTCGAGCAGGAGCAGCCCCTCGGCACCGGCGACGCACTGCGCGGCCTGCCCGACGCCATGCAGACAGACGGGCCCGTCCTGGTGCTGAGCGGCGACGTCCCCCTCATCCGGCCTGACACCCTCCGCCGCCTGGCGGCCTCGCATACCGCCGCCGAGGGCCGCGCCTGCACGCTGCTCAGCGCTGTGCCGGAGGACCCGTCGGGCATGGGCCGTGTCATCCGCGACGAACAGGGGAGGGTGCTGCGCATCGTCGAGGAGGGCGACCTGCCCGGGGACGCCGTGATCCCACTGGAATGCAACGTCGGCGCGTACGTCTTCGACGGCAAAGCGTTGTGGCCGGCGCTCGACCGTCTCTCCGCGGACAACGCGCAGCGCGAGTACTACCTCACCTCCGCCGCCGAAACCGTGCTGCGCAGGCGCACGCTCGACGCACTCATGCTCGGCGGTGTCACCGTGGAGGATCCGGCCACGACGTTCGTCGACCCCGGCGTCGCCGTCGGTCCGGACTCGGTCATCCGTCCGATGTCGGTGCTCCGCGGCGCCACCACCATCGGAGCCGGCTGCGTGATCGGGCCGATGGCCTGGCTGCAGGACGTTCGCGGCGGTGATCGGATCCGCATCGGCTCGTCGCAGCTCGAGGACTGCGTTCTCGGCGACGATGTGCAGGTGGGCCCGTACTGTCGCGTGCGACCCAACACGGTTCTGGGGTCACGAGTGGAGCTGGGGACGCATGCGGAGGTCAAGAACAGCACGGTGGGCGCGGGCACGCGGATCAGTCATTTCTCGTGCGTGCTCGACGGGGACGTCGGCCGGGATGTGAACATCGGCGCGGGGACGGTGACGTGCAACTTCGACGGCCGTGCCAAGCACCGCACCACCATTGGCGATCGCGTCTTCGTCGGCACCAACTCCACGCTCGTCGCGCCGCTGCGCCTCGGCGAGGGCGCGTACATCGGAGCCGGCTCCTTCGTGGACATGGATGTTCCCGCGGGCGCACTTGCTGTAGGGCGCAGCCGGCAGCGCAACGTCGAGGGTTGGGCGGCTCGACGGGGAGCGGTGCGCGCGTGACCGAGTCGAATCCCTACGGCGACCTCATGCTGCTCTCGGGCAGCGCCAACCACGAGCTCAGCGAACGCATCGCGCGAGAGATCGACATGAACCTCGCCGAGGTGGACATCACGCGGTTCGCCGACGGCGAGTACGACGTGAAGATCGGTGAGTCGGTGCGTGGCCATGACGTCTTCCTGATACAGCCGACCTGCCACCCGGTCAGCGACAACCTCATCCAGCTCTTCATCATCCTCGACGCGCTGCGCCGCGCCTCGGCATCGCGCATCACCGCGGTCATTCCCTACTACGGGTACCAGCGCAAGGAGAAGAAGACCCAGCCGCGCGACCCGATCAGCGCCAAGCTGATGGCCAACATCATCGAGCTCGCCGGCGCCAACCGGGTGATCTGCGTCGACCTCCACGCTGAAGCCATCCAGGGTTTCTTCGACATCCCGGTTGACGCGCTCACCACCACGAAGATCCTTGCGCGGCGGGTGCGCGAGCGCCATGGCCACGAGGTGATCATCATCTCGCCGGACACTGGGGGGACGCAGCGCGCCCGGCGCGTCGCCAACCTGCTCGACGCGCCGATGGCGGTCATCGACAAGCGGCGGCCCAGCGACGATTCTGCCGAGGTCGTCAACGTGATCGGCGACGTGGCCGGCAAACGGTGCGTCATCGTCGACGACCTCATCTCCACCGGCGGAACACTGACCGGCGCGGCGGTGGCGCTGCGCGCCAAGGGGGCGGCGACGGTCGACGTGGTGGCCACGCACGGCGTGTTCACGGAAGGAGCGCTGCGCCGCCTGCACGAAGCACCCATTGATGAAATCTGCGTCACCGACACGATTCCCTTCCCCAGCGGGCCGCGCAGCTTCGACGACGCGCCCCGTCTGCGCATCCTCAGCGTCGCACCCCTGATCGCGGAGGCGATCGTGCGCGTGCATGAGGGGCGCAGCGTCAGCGAGCTCTTCCGTTGAGCAGCTCAGCACCGGTCGGGGCGATCCGCCTGCACGCCTCACCGCGCCGTCGCGCCGAGCGCTGATCCAATGGGCTTCCTCATCACGCTCATCGTGATCGGGCTGCTCATCGCCGCCTTCGCCGCGGCGTCGGAAACGTCGCTGACCAGCGTCAGCCGGATCCGCATGCGCAGCCTCGCCGAGGAAGGAAAGCGCGCCGCCACGCTGGTTGTGCGCCTGCACAACGACCCCAACCGCTACCTCACCACCGTCCTCGCCCTCAACACCGTGGCCGTGATCGTCGCCTCGACGGCGACCGCGATCCTGGTCGATGAGTACTACTCGAGGACGCTGCCGGAGTGGGTCGTCGCCGTTGCGCTGGCGGTCGTCGTCCTCATCTTCTGCGAGATCGCGCCCAAGTCACTGGCGCTGCGGTTCAGCGAGCGTTTCGCGCTGTCGCTGTCGCGACCGGTGTTTTTGCTCACCATCGGGTTGCGACCCGTCGTCGGCGGGCTCACCGCGCTCTCGCGCCTGCTGGTCCGCGCCGCAACCCGGGGCCGCAGCGTGCAGGGTCCGTTCGTCACGGAAGAGGAGCTGAAGATGCTCGTCTACGTCGGCGAACAGGAAGGCGTGGTCGAGCAGGAGGAGCGGGAGATGATCCACGGCATCCTCGAGATGACCGACAAGTCGGTGCGCGAGGTCATGGTCCCGCGGCTCGACGTCATCGCCGCGCCCGCGTCGCGCTCGGTCGGCGACGCCATCAAGCTGATCATCGAGTACGGCTACTCGCGCATCCCCATCTTCGAGGACACCATCGACAACATCGTCGGCGTCGTGTACGCCAAAGACATGCTGCGCCAAGGCGTGCGCCACGACGACACCCGGCCGCTGCGTGAGGTGGCCCGCGAGCCGTACTTCACGCCCGAAGCCAAGCACGTCGGCGAGCTGCTGCGCGAGATGAAGCTGCGCAAGGTGCACATCGCGATCGTCGTGGACGAGCATGGCGGCACGGCCGGCATCGTCACCTTCGAGGACCTGATCGAGGAGATCGTCGGGCCGATCCGCGACGAGTACGACATGCGTGAGACCGAAGAGGTCCAGCTGATCTCGGACCACGAGGTCGTGCTGAGCGCGCGCTTTCCGATCGACGACCTCAAGGAGCTGCTCAACATCGATGTCGGTGACGTCGAGGCCGACACCGTGGGCGGATTCGTGTACGAACGGCTCGGCGAGATTCCCAAGGCAGGCGCGACCGTGCCCATCGGCACTGCGACACTCACCGTGGACAAGATCAGCCGGCAGCGAATCCAGAGCGTGCGCATCACCAGCCTCGAGCCGATGATCAAGGAGCGCGCCCGCGAGGGCGAGCGGGACGAAGGGCACGGCCACGACGAGGGTCGCCGAAGGGCCGCCGAGGGGTAGCCGAGCGCGTCGCTGCAACAATTTGTGCGATCCGATCACCACGGACGCCCCGGCGTGGCGGGTCACAACAGTTTCGAGACTGCTGCAACCCCACCTTCATAACTCTTGACATCGTGTCTCCTTGACGTAATTGCAGCGCTTGCTCCGGTTGCTATAACCGACTGAGCCGCTGGGGAGCGGTCCCGGGCGGGAGGTCAGAGCGATATCGACGTGGGGGAATCGCAATGCATGCAGCGCTCGGTGCCGGCTGGGACATGGCATGAGGAAGGGGCGCAACCGGCGGCAAGTCCGGTCTCGTCTGTGGCCGATGGCGGCGGCGATGGCGCTGAGCAGCGCGCTGCTCGCCACAGCTTCTGGCGCGTCGAGGGTCGAAGCAAGCCCGCTGGCGTCGGTGCTCGTGCGCGGGCAAGCGCCCGGCTGCGCAGGCGCAGTCGGCGCCGCAGTCGACCGGCTCGGCGGCCGGCTGTCCCGACCGCTGCCCATCCTCGAAGGTGGTCTGGCCGAGATCCCGACGGCAGCACTGGCCGATCTGCGCACCGCGCCGTGTGTCGCCGAGGTCACTCCGGACTCGCCCGTCCACTTCTACAGCATCGGCGGCGCAGATCGTCGGCGCTCAGGCTGCCTGGCAGAGCGGAGCGCGAGGTCAAGGTGTCGGCGTCGCTCTCGTCGACACCGGTGTCGCGCCGGTCGGGGGTCTGGCCGGGGCCGGCCAGGTGATCAATGGACCCGACATCTCGTTTGCGTCGCAGTCGTCCGCACTCACCTACAACGACGAGTTCGGACACGGCACACACATGGCCGGGATCATCGCCGGCAACGACCTCTATGGATCCGGTGCGAACTACCCCGGTGACACCAACGACTTCATCGGGGTCGCGCCGGACGCGCACATCGTCAACCTCAAGGTCGGCGACGAGAACGGCGTCGCCGACGTGTCGCAGGTCATCGCCGCGATCGATTGGGCGGACCAGCATCGCAACGACCCCAACCTGAACATACGGGTGCTCAACCTGTCCTTCGGCACGAACAGCAGTCAGGCCTACACCCTCGATCCGCTGGCATTCGCCGCTGAGGTCGCCTGGCGCAACGGCATCGTCGTGGTCGCCGCCGTCGGCAACAACGGCGCGTCTACGGCCGGCCTGAGCGACCCCGCATACGACCCGTACCTGCTCGCTGTCGGCGCAGCAGACACGCAGGCAACGCAGGCGACCATGGACGACACGGTGGCCGGCTTCTCGAGTGTGGGCAACGGCACGCGCAACCCGGATCTGGTCGCGCCTGGCGTGCACATCGCCAGCCTCCGAGATCCAGGCTCGAACATCGACCTGCAGTACGGGGCGACGGCCGACGTCGGCACCCGTCTGTTCCGCGGGAGCGGCAGCTCGATGGCGGCGGCCGTCGTGTCGGGCGCGGCGGCCGACTACCTTTCGACGCATCCCTCGGCGACGCCGGACCAGGTCAAGTACGCCTTCACGACCTCGGCGACCTCGCTGGCGAACCAGACGCGCACCGCCCAGGGCGCCGGCGAGCTGAACCTGGCCTCAGCCCTGACGGTCAAGACCTCGAGCGGCCCTGGTCAGATGCGCCAGTCATTCACCTCCGCCACCGGATCCGGCACGCTCGAGGCAGCCAGGGGTGGCGCCTGGGCGACAGCTGGGGGAATCGCCCTGACCGGGGAGAAGGACATCTTCGGCAACGCGTGGAACTCCTCGGTCATCGCTTCGGCGACCAGCCGCGGCACGGCGTGGTCCGGAGGCGCCTTCAACGGGGCAGCCTGGTCCGGAGCCGGTTGGTCGGGGGCGGGCTGGTCCGGCGCCGCCTGGTCGGGCGCTGCCTGGTCAGGAGCCGCTTGGTCCGGCGCCGCATGGTCCGGGAGTACATGGACCGGGGCCGGTTGGTCCGGGGCCGGCTGGTCGGGCGCTGCCTGGTCAGGAGCCGGTTGGTCTGGGGCCGGCTGGTCCGGGGCGGCATGGTCCGGGTCAGCGTGGTCCGGCGCCGACTGGTCGGGCGCGGACTGGTCCTGATGTCCGGGGTGTGGCAAGAACCGGGCCACTGATGACGTTCACGGCAGCTGCTCACAGGCTTGCCCTCGCAGGCGGCCGAGGCGCCCATCCAGGCGCCGCGGCCGCGCCACGGACGCGTCGCATCCCCCTGGACATCTGGGCGTTCAACAGTCTGCTCACCGTGGTCGCGGTGGTCCTGTATGTGGCGGTGATCCGCACGCTTCCGTCCTCCGCCGGCAGGGTGCATCTGCCCCTGCTGGTGATGGCCAGCTTCTTCTGTGCCACCGAGTCCTGGCGCGTGTACGTGCATTTCCGGCGCAACGCGCAGTCCTTCTCGCTCAGTGAGATTCCGCTGGTGGTCGGTCTTTTCTTCGCCGTACCCAGTGAGCTGGTGGGCGCGCGGCTGCTCGGCGCCGCCATCGGTCTGGGCCTGATCCGGCGCCATCCACCCGTCAAGCTCCTCTTCAATCTCGCAGCGTTCGCCATCGAGGCCGAGGAGGTTCTTGTTCTGTTCCGGTTCGTGCACGCGCACCAGCTGACGAGCCCGGGCCTGTGGCTCGCAGTGCTGCTCATCACTGCGTCGGCGTCGATGCTTGGCTTCGTGCTCAGCGCGATCGCCATCACGCTCGCTGAGGATGGACTGAGTCGCAAGCAGTGGCTGCAGCCGGCGGCTATCGTGCTGGTTGGCGGAATCGCCAACACCAGCATCGCGCTGGAGGTTGCCGGCGCGATCGCGCGAAACCCGATGGAGCTCGGTCTGCTCGGCACACCCGTGGCCGTGCTCGCAGCCGCGTACGGGCTGTACACGCGCGAGCACCAGAAGCGCCAGCAGCTGCAGGATCTGTACCAGTCCGGAGACCTGTTGCACCGCGCCGACGCCGACGCTGCGATTCCCGAGCTGCTCGGCCAGTTGTGCCGGGTCTTCCGCTCGGAAGTGGCTGCGATCACTCTGCTGCCTGTCGCCACCGGCACCGACACCATCCGCAGCACGGTCTTGCGCCGCGGCGTGTGCACGGAGCACGAGCAACCCCGCCGCGGCGATGCGCTGGAGCACTTCGACCGCGGCCTGATCGCGAGATCCTCGCGCGATCCGGGCCTTCAGTCCTGGTTGGGCCAGCTCGGTCTCAGCGACGCGATGGCGACCACGCTACAGAGCGATGGCGCGCTGCTCGGAACGCTGCTTGTGGGCAACCGGCTCGGTGATGCGAGCACCTTCGGCAACGATGACTACGACCTCTTCGAGGCCTTCGCGGCGCAGACCGGTGTTGCGGTACAGAACTCGCGGCTCGACGACCGGCTGAAGCGACAGGCATTCCATGACCCGCTGACCGAGCTGGCCAATCGCTCACTCTTTCTCGACCGGCTGCAGCATGCGTTGGCACGCCATGAGCGGCACGGCGAATCGCTCGGGGTGATCTTCCTCGACCTCGACGATTTCAAGATCGTCAACGACAGCCTCGGTCACGCCGCAGGAGACGAGCTGCTGCGCAGCGTCGCGGACCGGCTGCACCTCGTACTTCGTCCGTCGGATACGGCTGCGCGGTTCGGCGGCGACGAGTTCGCCATCCTCCTCGAGGATACGAACGAGGCTTATGCGGCGATTCGCGTCGCTGAGCGAGTCGTCTCGGTCCTCAAGCGACGTTTCGTGATCGCCGGGCACGAGGTGACCATGCGGTCTCGACGGGCAGTGACGTCAGCGCCGAGGAGCTGGTGCGACGAGCCGACGTGGCCATGTACCGAGCAAAGACGAAGGGCAAAGGCGGGTTCGAGGTTTTCGAACCCAGCATGCAGGAGGTCGCGGCACGACGCCTCGAGGTGAGCACCGACCTGGAGCGTGCGCTGGACCGTGGAGAGCTGGTGGTGATGTACCAGCCCTTCGTGGACATGACCGACAGCAATCCGATCGGCGTCGAGGCGCTGGTTCGCTGGAACCACCCGCGCTGGGGGCGTGTGCATCCCGGCGACTTCATCGGTGTCGCCGAGGAGTGCGGGCTGATCACTGCTCTGGGCCTCAAGGTCCTCGAGGAGGCTTGCACGCAACAGCAGGCGTGGCTCGCGGAGTTCGGGAACGAGGGCCCATTCTCATTGAGCGTCAACGTGTCCACCCGGCAGCTGCGCGATCACCGTTTTGTCAGCGATGTGTGGAGCGTGCTCAGCCGTACCGGCCTCGATCCAGCGCGCCTCATTCTCGAGATCACCGAGAGCTTCACGCTGGACAACCCCGAGAATGCCGGGAGTCGCTTGCGCGAGCTCAAGCAGCTGGGTGTTCGCATCTCCATCGATGACTTCGGCACCGGCTACTCCTCGCTGGCGATGCTGCAGGAGCTGCCAATCGACATCCTCAAGATCGACAAGGCCTTCGTGGACCATGTGGCAGACGATCCGCGACGGGCCGCCTTCGCGCGAGCCATCGTGCGGCTGGGCAGGACGCTTGGCTTGGAGCTGGTGGCGGAGGGGGTGGAAACCGGAGCTCAGCGCGAGCGGCTGCTCAGTCTCGGTTGCCACATGGCGCAGGGGTTCTTCTTCGCGCCGGCGTTGACCGCAGACGAGGTGGGCCACATGCTGCGGCGGGCTCGGATGCTGCGTCAGACTGCGGGCGACCGGTCGGTGGCCGCTGCTGAGCGTGAGGCGGAGCTCCTGACGCTGGGCCAGTCGCTGGCGATGTAGGCGGCGGCTCCTCGCCGATCGGCCTCGATCCAGGCATCATCTGAGTGATGCCGACGTACACCGATGAGGGGATCGTGCTGCGCCGGATCGACTACGGCGAGAGCGACCGCATCCTCACCGTGCTGACCCGTGAGCACGGCAAGATCGGCGTGATCGCCCGGGGCGCGCGGCGGCCGCAGAGCCGGCTGGCGGCTCGGACCGACCTCTTCGTGCGCAGTCGCATGCAGCTGGCCAAAGGCCGCGGCGAGCTCGATGTGCTCACCCAGGCCGAGCCGCTGGCGGCGCCGGCCATGGCTCACGATGCGCGCCGCGCCGCCTGTGCCGCGCTCTGCGCCGAGCTCACTGACCGCGTGCTGGAGAACCATCACGCCGACGCCGAGATCTACACGCTTGTGGCCGCCGCGCTGCGGGCGTGCGCCGATCCGGCCCGTGATCCGCGCGCCGCGATCGTGTGGTTCGCACGACGAATGATCGATCGCCTCGGGTACGCGCCACAGCTGCACGAGTGCGCGTCGTGCGAGCGCACCCTGCCCGCGCAGCCCGCCGGTTTCAGCGTCACCGCGGGCGGCCTGCTGTGCGCAGGCTGCGCCGTGCACGATCCCGGTGCGATCGAGTGCTCGGTGCGTGTCATCAAGGTGCTGCGCACCGCCGCGTCCGGGGACGCCGACCTATGGGCGCGCCTGCGCCTCGATGCAGCGACGCTGGCGGTGCTCGAGCTGATCGTCGAGCGCGAGCTGGAGCAGCATCTCGATCGGCGCCTGCGCTCATTCGACGTGCTGCGCGCCATCGAGGGCAGTGGCGAGGTCGGCCTGCAGCTACACTGACGCGCCATGCCGGATGCAGCGCCGGGCCGCGCGGACCTCATCGAACGCCTCGTTTCGTTGTGCAAGCAGCGCGGGTTCGTGTTTCCGTCGAGCGAGATCTATGGCGGGATCAACGCTGTCTACGACTATGGCCCTCTGGGGGTGCGCCTGCGCCGCAACATCCGCCGGCGGTGGTGGCGCGCCATGGTCGACCTGCGCGACGACGTGGAGGGCATCGAGACCGCGGTGCTGATGAACCCCGAGGTGTGGGTGGCCAGCGGTCACGTGCAGAGCTTCAGCGACCCGCTGGTCGATTGCACCGGGAAGTGCAGGAAGCGCTGGCGCGAGGACCATCTGGCCGACGAGCGGCGTGCGCGGGGCAGGCCACCCGACGCGCCCGGCTGTCCCGAATGTGGCGGTGCGCTTACCCCGGCACGGCAGTTCAACCTCATGTTCAAGACGTTTGTCGGCCCGGTCGAGGAAGACGCCGCACAGGTGTGGTTGCGCCCGGAAACGGCGCAGGGCATGTTCGTCAACTTCGCAAACGTGGTCAACTCGACGCGGCGGCGCATCCCATTCGGTATCGCCCAGATCGGCAAGGGGTTCCGCAACGAGATATCACCCGGCAACTTCATCTTCAGGCTGCGAGAGTTCGAGCTCATGGAGATGGAATGGTTCTGCAAGCCCGGCTCCGACCGTGAATGGCACGAGTACTGGTGCGCTGAACGGATGCGCTGGCACGTGGAGGACCTCGGCGTGCGCGCGGCGAACCTGCGCCTGCGCGCCCACGAGAAGGACGAGCTCTCGCACTACAGCACGGCGACGAGCGACATCGAATACCGCTTTCCCTTCGGCTGGGGCGAGCTCGAGGGCATCGCCGACCGCACGGACTTCGATCTGGACACACACATGAAGCACAGCGGGCGCGATCTGTCGTACTTCGACACCGCCACCAACGAGCGCTACGTGCCCTACGTGGTCGAGCCCGCGCTGGGCCTGGACCGCGTGATGATCACGCTGCTCGTCGATGGCTACGACGAGGAGGACGTGCGCGGCGAGACGCGCGTGGTGCTGCGGCTGCACCCGGATGTGGCGCCGGTGCAGGTCGCCATCCTCCCGCTGTCCAAGAAGGCGGAGCTGTGCGAGCCGGCGCGTGCCATCGAGCACGGCCTGCGCTCACGCTTCGCCACCGAGTACGACGAGACGCAGTCCATCGGCCGCCGGTACCGGCGTCAGGACGAGATCGGCACACCGCTGGCGGTCACCTTCGACTTCGAATCGCTGAACGACCACGCGGTCACCATCCGCGAGCGCGATGGCATGAGCCAGGTGCGGGTGGGCGTCGACAGCCTGGCGGAGGCGCTCGGCGACCAGCTGACGGCCTCACGCTCCCGGGCGGCCCAGCGTGTCAGCGGCGCGAACCCGGTCGATCAGCTCCGCGGTGGCGACTGAGTCCTCGAGTGAGCGCGGTGGGGGAGTGCCGTTGAGCACGCTCGACGAGAAGGCCTCGACCATCAGCTGATACGGATCGTGCGGGTCGCGCCACGCGGTGAAGGGACGCGCGACATGACGAACACCGCTCGCCGCCACCAGGATGAGCTCCTGGTGCTCCGGCGCTTCGAAGCTGGCCCACGCTGACGCCTGTGCGCCGCTGTCGAAGGTCAGCAGCGCTGCCACGCTGGTGTCGACAGGCACGCCGTGCAGCGCCGCGCTCACCGTCGCCGGCTCGCCGAGGAACCAGCGAGCGACGTCGAGCGTGTAGCAGCCGGCGTCGAGCAGCGCACCGCCGCCGAGCGCGGGCTGCATCCGGTAGTTGGCGACATCGGTCAGCGCGAAGGAGAAGGCCGCGTGCATGTAGCGTGGCTCGCCGGCGGACTCGCGCAGTTGCTGCATGCGGGGGTGGAAGCGGTACATGAACGCCTCCATCAAGGTGCGCCGGGCCGCGGATGCGGCTGCTGCCATGTCGCGTGCCTCCGGCGCGGACATCGCCAGGGGTTTCTCGCACAGCACATGCTTGCCGGCAGCCAGGGCGCGCAGCGTCCACGCGCGGTGGCTGCTGTTCACCAGCCCGATGTACACAGCATCGACACCCTCATCGGCAAGCAGCGCTTCGTACGAGGGGTGAACGGCCGCGATGCCGTGCGACTGCGCCATAAGCGACGCGCGGTCAACGTCGCGGCTGGCGATGGCGACAGGTACGGCGTTGCCGGCTGCGTGCAGCGCGTCGAGCATGGCGCGGCCTGCGATCCACGACGCGCCCAGGACGCCGAAGCGCAGGCGCTCGCCGCTCAACTAGATGTGAGTGTCGATCACGGCGCCGCCACCAGCCGCTGACGCGGTGCTGGCTTCCATCACGGCCACGGTGCGCCGCGCCTGCTCCGGCGTCACCGCCAGCGGTTCGCCGCGCAGCAGATGGCCGGCGAGGTTGCGGAAGAACGCCGCGCGGTCGCGGCGGGGCAGCGACAGCGTCTCCTCATGCACGGCGTCATCGCCAGCCGGGCGCAGCACGCGCAGCCGTGCGGGCAGGTCGGTCGGCAGCACCGCCTGCTCGTCGATCTCGCCGTCGGGGCCGCGCACCCACTCGGTCCGCTCCCGCCAGTCCCCGACGATCGCGCCGCCGGTGCCGAGCAGGTACCACTTCGGTTTGACCGCTGCGGCGATGTCGGAGTGCATGAAGGATGCCTGCGCTCCACTTGCGAACCGGATCTCGACGGTGACCTGGTCCGCGTTGGTGACGTCGTGCCAGACACGCTTGTGCGAAATCGAGCGCACCGCGATCACATCGCCGTCGAACAGCTGGAGCATCCAGTCGAGATAGTGCGAGCCCCAGTCGTACACCGCCCCGCCGGAGATCGGTTCGTGGCTGTGCCACAGGCTGCACGGGTGGCGGAACCCGCCGACAAACGACTCCATATAGAAGAGGTCCCCGATGCGGCCCTCGCGCACGGCGCGCTGCAGCGCGGCGAAGTCGGGATCCCAGCGGCGGTTCTGGTACACGGTGAGCACACGGCCCGAGTCGCGTGCGGCGGCGATCATGCGGTCGCACTCGGATGTGCGCAGGGTCGCGACGGCGTGGTCTGCCGGTGGCGTGGCCACCAGGACCAGTTCGACGCCGGCCTGCGCGAAGAGCGCCTCCGTGCTGTTGACGACATCGACTCCGGTCGCGGCCGCCTCCAGCCGCCGCGGCTCGCTGCGGTCGCACACGCAGCGCAGCTCGAGACCTGGGACGTCGCGGATCGTGGCTGCGTGAGCGCGTCCCAGCGCCCCGAAGCCGAGCAGGCCGACGCCGATGGTGCCTGCACCTTCGGCCGTTGGCTCATGGAGACAGCGCAGCACCACTCTGCGAAACCCGGCCTCCGCATACGCGGCCGGCTGATGACCCAGCCCGATGTACGAGAAGCGGCCCGCACCGGCCTGCCGGGTGTAGGCGACCACGTGATCGGTGTACCGCCAGTGGGTGGTCAGCAACGGCCGGGCGCCCGGCGGCGCCGCGGGCAGCAGGTGGACTCGGTCGCGCACCCTGAAGCGAGGGCCGGCGGGACCGCCGGCCTCGGGCGCCGGTTCCACCACCAGCTCCGTGCTCACGGTCTGGCCGTCCGGTGACCATCCCGCCAGCTCGATGACGGATTGGTTTGCCGCCCACGCAGAGAGCGTGGCGCCCGCGGTGACGACCGCGCCCCCGCGGCGGACGAAGTCGACCAGGCTTCGCTCCTGATCCGTGGTCAGCCCGGGCCCCCGCCAGTCGGCGAACAGGGCGTGGACCGAGCCGAGGTGGAGCAGCCGTTCGAGGTCGCTGGTGACCTCGACGCTGAACGACGACGAGGCTTCGAGATCGGCTGTCAGCGCGGCAAGTCCCGCCAGGCGATCTGCATCGCTCAGCACCAGGACCGCAACGCGCCGGTCGGGGTACATCAGCGGTCATCGTAAGTGGTGGGCACGGCTCACCGAAGGCTAGGGAGATGGCTGAGACGGCGGGACTCGAGGCGGTGCTACGCTCGCCCGCCATGGCGGTGAGCACCAAGCGAACCAGCGCGAAGCCGGCACGCGGAGCGCGGTCCGGGTCGAATGGCGCGGCTCGCTCGCAGCGCGCGCCCGCCAAGTGGGTCTACCTCTTCGAGGAAGGTGACGCGTCCATGCGCGACCTCCTCGGCGGCAAGGGCGCCGGAGTGGCCGAGATGACCCGCGCCGGACTGCCGGTGCCGCCCGGGTTCACGATCACCACAGAGGCGTGCAACGCCTTCTACGCACAGGGCAGGACCTTCCCCGACGGCATGTGGGAGCAGGCGCTGGACGCGCTGCGCACCGTGGAGCGAAAAACCGGCAAGCGCTTCGGCGACCCCGCCAACCCGCTGCTGGTGAGCGTTCGCAGCGGGGCGAAGTTCTCGATGCCGGGCATGATGGACACCGTCCTCAACCTGGGCCTCAACACGACGACGCTCGAGGGCCTGGCCGCCCTCACTGGCGACCGCCGCTTCGCACTCGACAATTACCGGCGCTTCATCCAGCTGTTCAGCAAGATCGTTCTCGAAGTCGATGGACACCTGTTCGAGTCCGAGCTGGAGCAGCTGAAGCAGCGCAAACGTGTGAAGAGCGACGCGGCCCTGAAACCGGCGGCCCTCGATGAGTTGATCGAGAGCTATCGGAAGATCGTTCGTCGCCATGCCCGGGCGGAATTCCCCGAGGACCCGACAGAGCAGCTTCGGGCCGCGATCGGCGCCGTGTTCCAGTCGTGGAACAACAAGCGGGCAACCGACTATCGCAACTTCAACCGCATCCCGCACGACCTCG
>VBJV01000119.1 GCA_005879785.1 Chloroflexota bacterium | reverse complement strand
GACCCGCCTCGTCAGCCGCTCGCTCAGCCAATTGGTGCGGGAGCGCCGATCGCTACCAGCTCGATCCAGACGAGGCCGGGTGCCATGGGCGCGGGCTGACCGTCGGCCAGCGTGAACGTCGGCGGCCCGGTCCGCGGCTGCGACCACGTGGCGTCGTACTCGGACCCGCCGGCGAAGACCTGCGCTGTGCCGCTGCCGGTGACCGTGTGCGACACACCGTGGACGCCGTTCACGTCGACCACGTTCGGTGAGATCGCTATCGGCACCTGCTGCACGATCACGGTCGTCACAACAACGGGCTGGCTGGTGTTCGCGTCCGTGACCGCACCGGTGTCCGGCTCGGAACGCGTCCAACCGTGCAATGGCGCGTTCCACGTCCAGCGCGGGCGCTCCTGCGCCGAGATCGGCACCGAGAAGGCGGCGGCCGGGCTGCCGCCAACGCCTCCGGCTGCGGGCCTCAGATACTCATAGCCGATCGGAGCAACCCTGGCCCGCCTCAACGCGTCGGCCATGTGCGTTCCGTCGGTGTAGAGGTTGTGGGGAGCCGTGCGGGCGGCTATGCGGAAGAGATCGCCGCCTGCGCTGTCTTCGTCGTAATGCGGACGGTGCGAGGCGGCCAGCTGTCCCTGGATATACGTTGACGCGCCCGAATAGAGCAGCACCCCCGTATAGAGCTGCAGCAGGGCGATGGTCACCAGGCGCGCGCTCCGCACCGGCCCAACCTGGACGGCCGGCGGCAGGGCGAATATCGCCGACAGCCGTCCGACACCACCCTCGGCGACGTACTCGTACACGATGGCGGCGTCGCTGAGGCCCGACTGCGGCCTCGAAGCGGGCGAATTCTCGATCTGGACGATTATCGGCGCAGGGCCGCTGAAGACGACAGCGGCGACCGGCTGCGCCCTGGACGTTGCAAACGGCTGTGGGCCGAGCAGATGCGGCTGACCGCGCGTCGCGGCCGGGGGCGCGCATGCCGTCAGGGCGACGCCCACCAGCGCACAGGCCGTCACGCGCACGGATTGACGCTTTTGCTCCGTTCTGTGAAGGTGGCTCTGCACAAAGACAACAGATGCTGAGGGATGCGAGGGTCGCGACATGCGGACAGACCGCCATTGCCAGAAGCGACCCTGGACGCAAACACCACGCTCAATTGGATCCAGGCCTCCTGCAAGCGCCTGACACTTAGGCCGCGTTTGCAGCGGTTGACGGGGCGGCGTCAATTTTGCTAGTGTCTGCCGCCTACACCGGGGGGCAACAAGCGGGCAGGCGCGTAGCACAGGGGAGGTCGTCAAGCGGGGGCGAACCGCATTCGCCGTCGCCGCACACGCATTCATCGCGGACGACGGAATCGAACCCGGCCGGCATTCGCGACCGGGTATGCAAAGCAGCGTTTTCACAAGCAGGCCAATGGCTTTCCAGCGCACCTTCAGGAGGTATTTTGCCGTGCGTCGATCGCAACCCGGACTCGCCACATCCCCCGGTCTGGCGACTGCATCGCTGACTTCGATTTCTTGAGAACCGGCGCTGGCGTGACACCGTCCTTCACTTCCATCAGGTCCAATGAAGCATTTGCTTCTAGCAGACAGTCCGCGCCAACAACGAGCATCGCTGCGACTGCGCAGCAAACTCACGAAGGCCAGCAGGACGTGCTCAACACCGTCGCCACACCACACGCCACACCTGAATCCCTAGAGCCGCTGGAGCTCATCGGCGCCAAGACGTTGACATGCAGCGTCGGCATCATGGCGTACAACGAGGAGGCGAATATTGCCATCGCGATTGACGCGATTTTGCGGCAGCGCCTGGCCTCCGTTCATATCAAGGAACTCATCGTCGTAGCCAGCGGATGCACCGATGCGACGCCGTCGATCGTTGCTGACATCGCAACACGCGAGCCGCGGCTCCGGCTGATCGTGCAAGAGCGCCGCGAAGGCAAGGCGTCGGCGATCAACGTCTTCATTGCCGCGGCGCGGTCGCCGGTCCTGCTCATGGTCGGCGCCGACGTCATGGTCAAGGAGGGCACGATCGACGCTCTCCTGACGCATTTCCACGATCCCTCGGTCGGCATGGTCGGCGGGCACCCGATCCCGGTGAACGACGACGGCACCTTTCTCGGGCACGCCGTGCACCTCCTCTGGCGGGTGCACGATCGCCTGGCGCGGCAGTCGCCGAAGCTGGGCGAGATCGTCGCCTTCCGCAACGTCGTGCCGAGCATCCCGCTCGAGACGGCGGTGGACGAGATCTCCATCGAAGCGCTGGTGACGCAGCTCGCGTATCGCCTCGTGTACGAGCCCGACGCGATCGTCTACAACCACGGTCCGACCACGGTCCGCGATTTCCTGCGGCAGCGGCGTCGCATCTACGCAGGCCACCTCCGTGTGCGCAAGGAGCAGCGCTACTCCGCCACCTCGATGAGCCCGTGGCGCGCCGTGCGAGCGCTGTTCGGCTCGGGTTCGTTCCGGACGCCGCGCGCCGCCTGGCGGACGCTGTGCACCGTGGCGCTGGAGGCGACCGCGCGCGTGCTCGGTCACTACGACTTCATGCGGCGGCAACCCCATCAGGTGTGGGAGGTGGTCGCATCGACCAAGCGCAACATCGCCGACGGCGCCAACGCGCACAGCCAGCAGAACATCCTCGTCTTTCATATCGCCGACTTCCACCGCAGGCGCCTCGAACTGGGCGCTCGCTCCTGCCGCCAGATGACGCAACGCGTCCTCGAACACGTGGAGCGCGGTCTCGGGCGGACCGCCCTCGTCTCAGTTCAGAAGAGCGGCACCATCATCGCGATACTGCCCGGCGAGCGCGACGATGCCGAGCATGCCGCGGGTGAGGTCGTGCGCAGCATCGACGAGGCTCCGCTCCTCCTCAACGGGCATGGCGACGGCATATCGATAAAGCTCGCCTGTGGGATGATTGCGTTCTCGCAGGCTGAGCAGCCGCTGGCGCAACTCATTGCGGAACCACCGTTGATTCAGGCCGGCAGCCTCACAACCGCGTAGGAGTAGAAGCACGTGGGCATGACGCAGGTTCTCCCCAAGATTCCGGTGCTCAAGGCATCGTATGTGACGGGCCGCGTGCTCATGCTGCCGGTCAACATCACCGTCAGCGTCAGCTATCGGTGCAACTCGCGCTGCAAGACGTGCAACGTGTGGCTGCTCCCCAACGACGATCTCACGCTGCCGGAGTGGGACCGCGTGTTCGAGTCGCTGGGCAAGACGCCCTACTGGTTCACGTTCAGCGGCGGCGAGCCGACGCTGCGCAAGGACCTGCCCGACATGGTGGCCAGCGCGTACCGCCACTGCCGGCCGGGCATCATCAACATCCCGACCAACGGCATCCAGGACAAGGTGATCCCCGGGCGCATCGAGCGCGTCCTGCAGGCGGCCCCCGGGTCGGAGGTGATCATCAACCTGTCGCTCGACGGTGTCGGCCTGAAGCACAACGAGATCCGCGGCGTGTGGAACAACTGGTCGAGGGCCATGAGCACCTACGCCAGTTTCAAGGAGCTCAAGAAGCGTTACAAGAATCTGACCCTGGGCGTTCACACGGTCATCTCGAACTTCAACGTCGACTCGTTCCCGGAGCTGGTCGAGTACGTGCAGGGTGAGCTCAAGCCGGACTCTTTCATCACCGAGATCGCAGAGGAGCGGGTCGAGCTCGACACCGTGGGGCTGGGCATCACGCCGACCGCGGAGCGCTACACGGTGGCCATCGACACGCTGCTGGAGAGCATGCGCGACAAGAAGCTCACCGGCATCGCCGAGGTGGCGCAGGCGTTCCGCCTGCAGTACTACGAGCTCGTCAAGCGCACCCTGCGCGAGCAGCGACAGGTGATTCCCTGCATGGCCGGCGTGGCCTCGGCGCAGATCGCCCCCAATGGGGACGTGTGGACCTGCTGCATTCGCGCCCAGTCGATGGGCAACCTGCGCCAGCACAACTACGACTTCGGCACCGTGTGGAGGACCGGGAAGGCCGACGAGCTGCGCCGCAGCATCAAGGCGGGCGAGTGCTACTGCCCGCTGGCCAACGCCGCGTACACGAACATGCTCATCCACGAGCCGACGGTCATGAAGGTGGCAGCCGGCGTGGCCCGCTCCCGCGTGAGCGCCGCGTTCGGCAGGCAGCCGGCGGGCGTCGCGGGAGCCTCTGCGTGACCAGCTCCAACGGCAGCGCCGTGGCCGCACGCAGCCCGGACGGTCGCGTCCTGGTCACCGGCGCGAGCGGGTTTCTCGGTGGGCGCCTGGCACGCCGCCTGATCAGCGACGGCGCACCCGTCCGGGTGCTCGTCCGTTCCGATGCCAAAGCGAGGGTGTGGGCGGATCGCGGCGCGGAGACGGTGGTCGGCGACATCACCGACAGGGACGCTGTGCGCGCCGCGCTCGACAGCGTCGCCGTCGTCTATCACCTCGCCGGCCGGCTGTTCATCCCCGGCGTCCCAGCCAGCGAGTACCGCCGGACGCACGTGGAAGGCACCAAGGTGCTCATCGCCTGTGCGGCGGAGAGCGCCGCCGTGCGACGTTTCGTGCACTGCAGCACGACCGGCGTTCTGGGCACCACCGGCGATACGCCGGCCGATGAGGACGCGCCGGGCCGAGCTGGCGGTGCGGAGCGCCTGGCAGCGCGGCCTGCCGGCGGTGATCGTGCGCCCGGGCCTCGTCTACGGACCGGGCGACCTCCATCTGCTGGGCTTGTTCCGATCGGTGCTGCACGGCCAGTTCCGGCCCATCGGCCGCCGGCCCGTGCTGCTGCATCCCATCTACGTCGACGACCTCACCGAGGCGCTGGTGTGCTGCGGCGAGCGCGACGCCGCGCTGCGCGAGTGCTTCCACATCGCCGGGACCGAGCCGGTGGCGCTCTCCCGCCTCGCTGCTTCGATCGCCAGCGCCGAGGGCACCAGGCTGCCTCGGGGCAGCATCCCCCTGCCGGCTGCCCGCGCCGTCGCCGCGGTCGGCGACCTCCTGCCGGCCGGCCTCAAGCGGCGCGCGCCCCTGACGCGGTCCCGCCTCGACTTCCTCACCCACAGCCGCGTGTACGACGTGGCCAAGGCGAGGCGCCTGCTGGACTTCGCCTGACCACGGGGATCCGGCAGAGCGTCGCGTGGTACCGCCGGCATGGTTACCTCCCGGCGGGGACCGCAGCCTGAGGCGGCGTCGGAGCGTGCGATGAGAGTTCGCGATCACGTGGTCCTCTCGACGGCCGGCGCCGCACTGGCGTCCCCCTGGGCCGGGCGACGGGTCCTGGCCTCCTGGGCCGGCGGCGTGCTCATCGACGCGGATCACTTTCTCTGGTTCTGCGTCCGTGAGCGCAGCCTCAACCCGCTGGCGGCGATCCGTTTGTTCAACGAGGCCGAGGCGCCCTCGCACAGCGCCACCCGGCTGCTGCACAGCCCGGTGGCGCTGTTGCTCGCGTTCCTGCTCGGCACGCGCCGTCCGCTGGCGACGTACGTCGCGCTGGGAATGGCAGTGCACGTGGCGATCGACGCCGGTCACCGCGCCCGCCTCAACGTGGCCCGCAGCACGGCATTGCGGCGCGACGGCCATGTGTGCCGCTCCTGCGGCGCGAGAGAGGGAGCGATCGCAGCGCACCTCTGGCGCCAGCCCGCGCTGCTCCCCTCATACGACACCAGCAACTTCGTCAGCCTGTGCAGCGCCTGCCACGCGACCGCGCATGCGCGCGCCGGTTCATGGACGCCTCCGGCGATATCGGGAGCGGCGGCATGAGCACCCGTTTCGGGTCGCGCCAGCGCGCGCGGAGGCGAGCCGCCACGCTGCACGAGCCGGCCGCCGGTGCCCCGGTGCCCCCACCGCCACCCGCGCAGCTACAGCCACCCGCGCTGCCGGCGCGCCCCATGCCGCCGCCCCGCATCCCACTGCGGGCGAACCGCGCCATCCCGCCGATCCCCAACACGATCGCACCGCCACCGCGGATCCCGCTCCGCAACGGCAACGGCAATGGCAATGGCAGCGGCAACGGAGCAGCGCCGCACGCCTCGGTTTCGGTGGCCAGCCCGCGCATCCCGCTCCGGCCGGGCGGCGCGTCGTACGCCCACACCGCGCCGCCGGCGCGCCCGGGGAACGGGATGCATCCCAAGATCCCGCTGCGGGAAGGCGAGCGGACCAGGCCGCGCCCGAGCTTGACGCCGGCCGACGGCCTGCTGGCGAGGCTGCTCAGCGAGCACTGGGCAAGCTGGGGCGCGGCCCGCGATGGTGCGCGCGTGGTGATCACCAAGGCTCAGGGCAGCACCCTGGCGGTGCTGGCGTTGGTCTGCGCGACGCTGCTCGTGACCCACCCGCACGCCGCGCTCATCGCCGGTCTCGGCTTGATCACGGCTCTCTACTTCACGACCGGCCTGCACAAGATCTGGCTGCTCGTGCGCGGCGAGCGCGCGCTCGGCCGCGAGGCCGTGGGCTCCGTGCCGGCGGCGGGAGACGACCTGCCGCTCTACACCGTCCTGGTGCCCCTGTACCGAGAGGAACGGATGCTGCCGCTGCTCATCGAGCGCCTCAAGCTCATGGACTACCCGCCGACCCGCCTCGAGATCCTGCTCCTGATCAGCGCCGACGACGAGGGAACGCTGCGCGCCGCCGGCGCGTACACGCTGCCCAGCCACATCCGGGTGGTCACGCTGCCGCCCGGTCATCCCCGTACCAAACCGCGTTCGCTCAACATCGGCCTGCACGAGGCGCACGGCGAGTACATCGTCATCTTCGACGCCGAAGACCAGCCTGAGCACCTGCAGCTGCGCCGTGCGGTGGCGGCATTCCGGACCCTGCCTCCGGACGTGGCCTGCCTGCAGGGCCGCTTGACCTTCTACAACCAGCGTCAGTCGCTGCTCACGCGTCTCTTCTCGGCCGAGTTCGCCCTTTGGTACAACCAGCTGCTGCCCGGGCTGACTCACGCGGAGGGCGATCGCAGGTCAGGCATCTTCGTTCCCCTGAGCGGCACCTCGCTGCACCTGCCCACGGCCACGGTGCGCGAGCTCGGTGGATGGGATCCGTTCAACGTCACCGAGGACATCGACCTCAGCGTGCGCCTCGGCCGCAAGGGGCTGCGCGTCGCCGCGCTCGATTCGACGACATGGGAAGAGGCGGTCCCCAAGCTGGTGCCCTGGCTGCGGCAGCGCTCGCGCTGGGTCAAGGGGTGGCTGCAGACGTACCTCGTGCACATGCGCCACCCGTTGGTGCTGTGGAAGCAGTTGGGCCTGCGTGGGTTCGCGGACTTCCAGATGCTCGTCGGCGGCAGCTCGTTTCTCCTGTTGATCAATCCGCTGATGTGGCTGCTCACCACCCTGTACGTCACCACCCGCGGAACGCACATCGGCAACTACATCGAGACCCTGCTGCCGCCGGGACTCTTCTACCCGGCGCTGATCACAATGCTCGCCGGCAACTTCATCTTCTTCTACAGCTCCATGTATGCGTGCGTGCGCCACAACTTCAACAGCCTGACCCGCTACACGCTGCTGACGCCGGTGTACTGGATGCTCATGAGCGTCAGTGCGTGGGTCGGCCTGGTCAACCTCGTGCTGCGCCCCTTCCACTGGGCCAAGACCGAGCACGGAAGCAGCCTGTCGGCGATGCGCGACGCGCCGGCCTTGACGGCCGGTGCTCGGAATCGGAGGCGGTAGCCGATGGCCGTCACCGCCGCCGACCGCTGGTTCGCCGCCGGGCAGTCCCGGCTCGTGCCGCGTCCGCTGATGAGCGCGTACCGCTGGCTGCGCATGCACGTGTCCGACGAGCTGCTCATCGTTATCGTGGCGGTGATCCTCAGCATCATCTTCTACGTCTGGTACGACGCGCACGGCTGGACGCACAAGTTCATCGACTCGCAGGTCCGCGAGCTCACCGGTCGTCGGGTCGTGGTGAGCCGCACACCGGGGCTGGCGCAGCTCGGCTACACGTGGCTGCCGCTGACGTCCGTGTTCATGCTGCCGCTGATCTGGAACGACACACTCTTCCGCGAAGGCATCGCATCGTCAGCGCCGTCGATGGCCGCCTTCGTGCTGGCCGCGGTCTACATGTACCGCATCGGCCGCCTCGCGACAGGATCGCGCGGCGCGGGGTGGGTC
>VBJV01000056.1:49300-60374 GCA_005879785.1 Chloroflexota bacterium | reverse complement strand
GCATGGTGGCGGCATGGGAGGAGGTCGTCGTTGACGCGCGAACCGGCGATGCGTTCGAGGATCGCGCCAACACAGCTCCCGATTGGCCGCCGGGGTTTGATTCGATCAAGGACCTCTCGCCGACCTAAGGCGTGAAGCCGTCGGGACCGATGAGCTCGACCGCGCCGAGTGGCGGGCCCGGGGGCCCGCCACACAGCGCTGCAGATTTACCTGGACCTGATCAGAAAGCGCAGATCGCCCAGGAGTTGAGGGTGATGGAACTACCCGAATTGTTGTTGATGAAGGTCCTCCAACCGTTTGACAACGGAAACGACGTGTTGAGGTTTACGGCTCTCGACGTCGAGTTATTCGACTCGCCGCCTCCGAGCGGCACATCGCCGGACGGACAGATCGCATCGGCAGGAGTCTGACTGGGGCTGGTCACTGTGACCGGCGACCCCTCCACGATCGTATAGCCCGCCCTGGTGATGGAGTACTTGGAGCAAACAGCGTAGACGGTCATCGAAGCGTCGGAGCCGCTCGCATTGTTCATGAAGGCTTCCCAGCCGTACGTCGAGCCGCTGTGCGTGGGGTTTATTTCATTGATGTTTACGGCGGTGCTAAAAGTGCTGGAGAACGCGCCGCCGCCCAGGATCTTCGTCCCAGTGGGGCAATTGACTGAGACGTGGGTTTGCGATCCTGCGGGGTTGGAGGTGCTCGCAGACACCTGAGCGTAGGCCCTGTGTGGCTTCGCGCACACGGCATCAACCCTGAACGTCGTATCCGCTCCGCTCACATTGTTCACGTCGGCGGACCAACCGTTGGTGGTCGGATACGAGCTGTTGACATTGGCGAAGACGCTGGATGAAAAGATGGTGGCGCCCCCTCCCTGTGGCCTGGTCTGCACCCCCGCGATCACCGGGCACGTAACGGAACCGTGGGTTTGGACTCCGTTGGCGGCGCTGAAGTTCGCGCTGGCAATGTTGTACTTCTTGGGCACCGCGGTCGGCGACTCCGGCGACCGAACCTTCGTACCGGCTCCCGGTGCACTGGCGTGCGCGCCAGTCACCGTTGTCTTGGCGGTGGCGCCGACACTGCCGAGCACCAGGCTGGCAAGCCCCGCCAACGCGAGCGCCGTGGCGGTCTTCCGGCGAGACCATCGGATCGAATTCATAGCTCTCCCTCAGGAATCACAAATGGATGCATTCAATGGGATGCCGCCAGCGCGACGTTCCCTTCACGTGGCGAGAATCCTGGCAATAGGCATGCCTCCGCTATAGCTGATTTCCGGTCTTTTGACTGTGTCAAGCGGCGGGCAGTTCTGCAGCGCGAGGCCCGAGCAGCACCGGGGCCTCCCGCCGCCATCCACCGCCGGTTCGAGGGGCGGGGGGAGTATACGCCCGCACCTCCTACGGGGTCAGCACCACCTTGAGCGCCTGCCGAGCTGCGAAGAGCTCGTACCCGCGCTCCGCATCGCTCAGGTTCATGCGGTGCGAGATGATCGCTTCGGGATCCGCCTTCCCGGATGCGACCAAGCCGAGGGCGTCATCCCATCGTCCCACGATGTTGGCGGTACCGCAGAACTTGAGGTCGACAGCCTTCACGAACGTGATGTTCAGCGGGAGCACCAGCTCGGGGTCGCTGTGCACGCCGATCACGCTGACATGACCGCCGGCGCGCACCATGTCGATCGAGTCGAGCAGCGCGGCAACAACGCCGACGCACTCGAGGACCGCGTCGACGCCGCGGCCGTCGGTGTGGTCCTGGATGTGACTGGGCACGTGACAGTCACCCGCGTCGATCGGCACGGCGCCGAACGTCTGCGCCATCTCGAGACGCTGTGACACGGTATCGATTGCGAAGATGGTCGCCGGCTCGAAGGCTCGCGCCGCCTGCACCGCCATCAACCCCACCGGGCCGCAGCCCACGACGGCGATCGAATCTCCCTTCTCGATGCGCGCCTCCACCGCGCAGTCGTACGCGGTGGTGAAGATGTCGCCGGCGAAGAGCGCGCGCTCATCGCTCATCGACGGATCGACGGTGTGCAGCGCAAGGTCGGCATTCGGCACGCGGACGTACTCGGCCTGCGCGCCGTTGACGTCCCCGAGGAACGCACCGTAGCCAAACACCCGGTTGTCCGGGCATCGGCTGTACAGGCGCCGCGTGCAGTACCAGCAATGGCCGCACGGGATCATGAAGGAGCCCAGAACGCGGTCGCCCTCGGCGAACCGGGTGACCTCCGGCGTGACCTCCTCGATCACGCCGATGAACTCGTGGCCCAGGATCCCGCCCGGTGACATGCCGGGAATCCGCCCGTTGATCACATGCAGGTCGCTGCCACAGATCGCCGTGGTGGTCACCTTGACGAGGGCATCGCCGGGTTCTTCCAGCCCCGGCTTGGGCACGTCGGCGAGCTCGATCGCGCCGAAATCCTTGAACAGCAATGCCCGCATCGACGACCTCCTTGATACCTACGTCTTTTCGTCTTCGGCGGCGCGGCGCTGGATGATCCGGTCGCGCAGCTCGTCCTCGATCTGCCCCTCGCCGGCCGACTCCCGCCGCAGCCAGAACGGGATGCGTTCGGGCTCACCCGCAGCCGCAGCCTTGGCGCGAGCGTCGAGGTAGGAGCGCAAGGCTGAATCAACGGCGGCGGCGAGCGCTGTCCCGTCCGCCGTCAGCGGTCCGGCAACGTCCTCGGCGATGACAACGTTGTTCGGCGCTGGGGGTGGTGGCCTGGCTCCGAAGAGCCTGCCCCAGAACGACATCAACCGAAGTCTACGGATTCGCGGTGATGTCCTTCCGGAGGCTGTGCGCGTCGCGGTACCGTACGAAGATGGCCGAAACCGCCCAGGCGCGCATGCAATGGACCGGCGACGCCGAGGCGGACACCCTGATCAGCAGCGATCCAACCGCCCTGTTGATCGGCTTCTGCCTCGACCAGCAGGTTCCCGTCGAGTGGGCGTTCATGGGACCGCTGCGGATGCGCGAGCGACTGGGCACCATCGACCCTGTCGAGATCGCACGCCTGGATCCGGCGACCGTCGAGGAGGCCTTCCGGCGAGTGCCGGCGCTGCATCGCTATCCGGCCAGCATGGCCCGGCGCGTGCAGACGCTGTGTCAGACGATCGCCGGCGAATACGGCGGTGATGCGTCGCGCATCTGGCGCGAGGCGAAGGATGCGCGCGACCTGGAGCGGCGCTTCGCTGCACTGTCGGGCTTCGGCGCCGCCAAGGCCAGGATGATGGTTGGCGTGGTGGCCAAGCAGCTCGGCTTCGCGCTCGACGGCTGGGAGCAGATCGCGCCTGATCACCCTACGCTCGCCGATGTGCACACCGTCACCGAACGCGAGGCCTACCAAACGCAGAAACGCGCGTTCAAGGCAGCCGTGCGCGCAGCCAGCGACACCAAGCCGGCGGCTCGTGGGAGATCCTGAGCTCACCGTCATCGAGGACGGCGACGTCCGCATCGTGAAGATCGGTCCCATGGGGCCGTACAACAACAATGCCTACATCGTGCGCAGCCTTGGGAGCGGCGATTCGCTGCTCGTCGACATGCCGCTGGAGGAAGCACCGCTGCTCGCCGCCATCGCCGCGGAGGGCGGTGTGCGAACCATCGTCGCAACGCACTGGCACCAGGATCACTGGCTGACGTACGACGCGGTCCGGCGCGCCACCGGTGCCCCGGTGCTGGTGGGCAGTCGCGAGGTCAACATCCCAGAGGAACGCATCGACGGGCGGCTCGATGACGGCGCAGAGCTCCGCGTCGGCGCCGCGCGCGTCACGGTCATGCACACGCCCGGACACACCGTGGGCAGCATCTCGCTGCGCATCGGCCCAGCGGTCATCACCGGCGACACGCTGTTCGACGGGGGACCCGGCAAGACCTTTGCCGGCGGCGACCTGGAAACGATCCTGCAGAGCATCAACGCGCGCCTGCTGCCGATGCCTGACGCCACGGCCGTGCTGCCTGGGCACGGAGCGAACACGACCATCGGGGCAAGCCGGCGCGGCTACGCGGAATACGGCGGCCACCCCAAGCCGGCCGGCTACTTCGGCGATGTCGAGTGGAGCCGCCCATAACATCAAGTGCCACTTGACACTTGAAGCGGCGAAGGCCCATGCTCCCGGCGATGGCCGTGGCGACCCCCTACCGGATGCGCGACCTCGTGCGGCTCACCGGCGTGAGCGCGCCGACGATTCACTTCTACGCGCAGCAGGGCCTGCTGCCCGAGCCGCACAAGACCGCGGGCAACCAGGCTGAGTATCCCGAGGCGACGGTCATGCGGCTGCGCTGGATCAAGGCGATGCAGACCCAGCTGCGGCTGCCGTTGCGCAGCATTCGAAGCGTGCTCGACCAGCACGGCCAGATCGCCGTGGAGGACATCCAGGCACTGATGGCGCTCGGTCACCTGCTCGAAGAGCCCGATCCGCTGGCGTCGAGCGAGGAGCTGGCCGCGGTCGCCTCGCGCCTGGCACCCGCGGACCTGCGCGCGCTGGCCCGGCTCGGCCTGGTGCATACGCGGGGCGGCGCCACCTCGCACAGCGACCTCCGCCTGCTCGAGCTGGTGGCCGCCACGCGTGAGGCCGGCTTCACCGAGGAGGCGGGCTTCCGCATCGAGAACATCGCGGTCTATCGCGACGCGGTGGAGCGGCTTGTCGCCGATGAGCTGTCGCGCATCGTCGAGCCGGTCGTCGACCGGCACGATCCCGAAACGCTGCGGGATCTGGTCAGGCGGGGTCTGCCCCTCGCCGATCAACTGCTTTCCCTCCTGCATCGCCGCGCCGTGCAAGCGGAGCTGCGACGCTGGATCGACCTGGAGCCCGTGGAATCAGAACCGGCGACGGCCTGACGGAGAGGAGAACGCCATGACCACCCGCGTCTACACGCTGCCGGTCGAGCAGACCCGCTGGAACATCGAGGGCGGTGCCAAGACCGTCTTCACCTGGGATTACGACGAAGGCAGAGACAAGCTCCTCAACCTGTATGAGAAGGGCAAGAACAAGCAGTGGAACAGTCGCGAGCGCATCGACTGGTCACTCGAGGTCGACCGCGACAATCCCATCGGCGGTCCTGAGCAGTACGTTCCCATCTACGGCTCGCGCATCTGGGAAGAGATGGGCGAGCGCGATCGAGCGCAGCTGCAGCTGCACACCGCGTCGTGGCAGTTCTCGCAGTTCCTGCACGGCGAGCAGGGTGCGCTCGTGTGCGCCGCCAAGATCGTGCAGACCGTCCCCGACATCGACAGCAAGTTCTACGCCGCAACGCAGGTGGTGGACGAGGCGAGGCATGTCGAGACGTACTCGCGATTCCTGTACGAGAAGCTCGACCTGGCATACCCCGTCAACGTGCACCTCAAGGCGCTGCTCGACAATGTGGTGAGCGACGCACGCTGGGACCTGACCTATCTGGGGATGCAGGTGCTCATCGAGGGCCTCGCCCTGGCTGCGTTCGGGCTCATCCGCGATGTCGCCGAGAACCCGCTGGCGCGGGCCGTCAATGCCTACGTCATGGAGGACGAGGCACGCCATGTCGCGTTCGGCCGGCTGGCGCTGCGCGACGTGTACCCGCAGCTCACCAGCAAGGAGATCGACGAGCGCGAGGAGTTCTGCGTCGAGGCCTGCTACCTGATGCGCGATCGCTTCCTCGCCGAGGAGGTCTGGGACACGCTCGGCCTTCCCGTCGATGAATGCCTCGAGTTCGTCAGCAAGAGCGAGGCGATGATGCAGTTCCGCGGTCTGCTGTTCACGCGCATCGTGCCGACGCTCAAGGATATCGGGCTGTTCGGTGATCGCATTCGCGCGGCCTTCGCGGACATGGGTGTCCTGGGCTACACGGCAGTCGACCTGGACTCGGTCATGGCCGACGACGAGCGCGCCGCCGGTGAGATCGACCGCGCCCGCCGCCTGCAGGTCGAGGAGACCATCGCGGCCGGCGCCGCCTGAGTGATTAGAAGGTTCGCGCCCGCGTCCGGCTGCGGATCCAGGCCCTGACCGCCGCGCGCCGCTGACGGCGACGGTCCGCACGCGCCTGGGCGACCAGGATGCCCTCGTACATCTGCTCACGCTCGGCGATATCGGCCAGCTCGGTGCGCTGTGCCCGCATGATCTCGGGAACCCAGAGACCGCTCATCGCAATTCCTCCATCACCATCTAACGCGCTTCACTGGTGATTATCGTAGCTCGTGCTGACGTCACTTGTCAAACTGGATTACCGGTTACGGGCGGGGTATGCTGAGCGGCATGGAGGAAGCCAAACCTCGCACGCCGGCCCCCGGCCGGCTGGGATTGCTCCAGGAGTTCGTCAACACCGTCGATCTCCCGGACGGCGACGACGCGCTGGCCACCGCCGCGGCGGCGACCCGATGGCTCACCGACCACCGCACGGTTCTGACGCACCCGCTTACTGAAAAAGAACGGAAACGCCTGGTCGACATCCGTGAGGATCTGCGCACAGTGCTCATGGCGCACGCCGGTGCTCACGTCGGCAGCGATGTCACAGCGTCACTCACTCGTCAGTTGAACGGCGCAGCGCTGCGCCCTGTGATATCCGAGCGGGGCGCGAGCCTCGTCGGGGCGTCGACGGGAGTGCCGGCTCTGCTGTCGTCGCTGGCTGCCGCCATCGTCGAGGCGACGGTGGCCGGCACCTGGCAGCGGCTCAAGGTCTGCCGCGACGACACCTGCCGGTGGGCGTTCTACGACGCATCGAAGAACGGGCGCGGCGCCTGGTGCAGCATGCGCTCATGCGGCAGCCGTCACAAGGCGCGCACATACCGCCAGCGGCGACGAGAACTCCTGAGCTCCAGCGTTTGAGCGCGGATCGATCCGGGCTTCGCCTCGCCACCGGCCGCGGGCGATGGGTGCTCACCGCCACGGTGCTGGGCAGCTCGATCGCATTCCTCGACGCCACCGTGGTGGGCATCGCACAGCCGGCGTTCGGGCGGGAGTTCCACGCCACCGTCGCCGGCCTGCAATGGGTCTCCATCGGCTACATGCTCACGCTGTCCGGCCTGCTCCTCCTCGGCGGAGCGCTGGGCGATCGCTTCGGGCGGCGTCGCATCTTCCTGATCGGCGTGGTGTGGTTCGGCGCGTCATCGCTGCTCTGCGCGTTCGCACCCAGCATCGGTTTGCTGGCTGCTGCGCGCGCGGTGCAGGGTGTCGGCGCGGCGCTGCTGGCGCCCGGCAGTCTGGCGATCATCGAGGCGTCTTTCGCGCCGCAGGATCGCGCCGGTGCGATCGGCGCCTGGTCCGGTCTCGGCGGCGTGGCCGGCGCCATCGGTCCCTTCGCCGGCGGCTACATCATCACCGCGTTCTCGTGGCGGTACATCTTTCTCATCAACGTGCCGCTGGTGATCGCCGTCGTTCTCATCACGCTGCGCCACGTGCCTGAGACGCGCAACCCGGCGGCCTCGGGGCGCGTCGACGTTCCCGGCGCGCTGCTTGCCCTCATCGGTCTCGCCGGCCTCTCGTACGGGCTGGTCAGCGGCCCGTCACTCGGCTGGACGTCACCGCCCGTGCTGGCGGCTCTGGCCGGCAGCATCGTCGCCTTCGCGGTCTTCGTTGCTGTGGAGCGCAATGTGGTTGAGCCACTGGTGCCGCTGGGGATCTTCCGTTCGCGCCAGTTCAGCGCCACCAACGCTTCGACGCTGCTGCTCTATGCCGTCATGAGCGCGATCTTCTTCCTGATGCCGATCGAGCTCCAGCAGGTGGCGCATTACAGCCCGATGGCAGCGGGTGCGTCCTTGCTGCCGATCACGTTCTGCCTGCTCGTCTTCTCGCGGTACTCGGGTGCGCTGGCGGCGCGCATCGGGCCTCGACTGCAGATGTCGGTCGGTCCCCTGGTGGTGGCGGTTGGCATGCTGCTGTACACACGCATCGACGCCTCCGGCGGCTACGCGCTGGAGGTGCTCCCCGCCGTGCTCGTCTTCGGCATGGGCCTGGCGATCACGGTTGCGCCGCTCACTGCGACAGCGCTGTCGTCGGCGCCGGACGAGCATGCCGGCATCGCCTCCGCCGTCAACAACACCGTTGCACGTGCCGGGGGCATGCTGGCCGTGGCCATCCTGCCCGCCGCCGCGGGCATCACGGGCGCGAGCTACCTCCATCCGGCGCAGTTTCAAACCGGCTTTCAGCACGCGTCGCTGATCGCGGCGGTGGTATGCGCGGCTGCCGGGCTCATCGCCGCTGCGTTGATTCGCAACCCACGCGGGCGCCCGAGCGTTCTGGCCACCGCACCGACGGCCTTGCACGGCGGCATCGACTGCCGCGCGCCGGTGCCCGTGCCCGTGCGTGACTGAAGCCATCACCCCCGACGTCATCGTCGTCGGGCTGGGCGCCGCCGGTGCCGCAACGCTGCTGGCGCTCGCGCGTGCTGGTGTGCGCGCTGTCGGCGTCGACCGTTTCTCACCGCCGCACGCGCGCGGCTCGACGCACGGCGACACGCGCATCACGCGCCTGGCCATCGGCGAGGGCGAGGCGTACACGCCGCTCGCCGTTGGTTCTCACCGGCTCTGGCGGCAGCTCGAGTCGGAAACGGGCGCCGCGCTGCTGACACAGAACGGCGGGCTCGTCCTCGAGTCTCCCGGGGCGCAGGCGGCGATGCACAACCGGCGGGACTTCCTCGATCGCACCATCGCGTGCGCGGAGCGCTTCGCAATCGATCATGAGGTGCTCGGTGCGGACGAGATCGCACGGCGGTTCCCGCAGTTCACGCTCACCGGTGACGAGCGCGGGTACTACGAGCCGGGCGCCGGGTTCGTGCGGCCGGAGGCGTGCGTCGCTGCGCAGCTCGCGCTCGCCGAGCGCCTCGGGGCCGGCGTGCGACGCAGCGAGCGCGTGGTCGGCATCGCGCGCGATGGCGCGGGCGTGCGGGTACGCACCGATTCAGGTGAACATGCGGCCGAGCGCGTAGTGGTGGCCGCCGGACCGTGGCTGCCGGACCTCGGACCGCCGGCGCTGCGCGTGCTGTTGACTGTGTACCGCCAGGTCTTGGCGTGGTTCGCGCTGCGTCCGGACGCCGTCGACCATTCACCCGCGGCGATGCCCGTGTACATCTGGGAGCTCGGCGATGGCCGGTTCTTCTACGGGTTTCCCGCGGTGGACGGGCCCGGCGGCGGGCTGAAGGCCGCAGGCGAGCAGTTCGACACGAGCACGACCGCCGACACCGCGCGCGCCGGCGTCGATCCGGGCGAGCCGCGCGCGCTCTATGACGGCGTGGTCGGCGCGCGGCTGCCGGGCATCACCCAACAGTGCCTGAAAGCGGTGCGCTGCCTGTACACGGTGACGCCAGACGGCGACTTCGTGGTCGACTGGCATCCCGACATCGAGGGTGTGCTGCTGGTCTCACCGTGCTCCGGGCACGGTTTCAAGCACTCGCCGGCGTTGGGCGAAGCGGTGGCGAGCTGGCTGATCAGCGGCTCGCGCCCTGATCAGCTGAGTCCCTTCGGCCTCGACCGGCCCTCGCTCCGGGTGGCGGCGCGCGGTACACGCCCCTAACCTGATCTGGTGGAGGGGTGACGGGAAGCGCTCACAGGTGAGGGTCCCCAGATGCGACGTAGGCGGTGTCTCACGATCGCTCTGTCGGCTGGCCCGGTCGCGGCGGCGGTGTTCATGGCAACGCCGGCTGCGCCCACGGCGGCTGAGCAGGGCACAGCGGAAAGCAACGCGACGGTGGTCAGCGCGACCCCCATCTCCGTAGTCGGGCCCGCGTGGTTCGATGGCGCTCTGTATCAGCAGGTGATCAACTCCGGTGCACATGGAGTGCCGCTCACCTCGATCAGCGCGCTGCAGAGCACCCAGTCGACGACCGCGGCTGCGAGTACGCCATGCCTCTACTCGAGTGGCGCCGGCCCCACCGGTGGCACCCTTCCCAGCGCGCCGGCAGGAGTGGAGCGGCCGCCCGTGGGACTCGGTCCGGGCACGTGGCTGATCTCGCTCTTCTGCACCAAGGTCGGCGGTGTCTCGGTGCCGGACGGCTTCGCCTGGTGCACGGCGAACTTCGTCTTTCAGAACAGCGGCTACTTCGGGCTCGGGACTGCCGGCCACTGCGCCGCGTCGGACGCGCTCGGATCGCCGGTCACCGCGGTTGTGACGCCACCTCCGGAGGTGTGCGCCAACGGGGGTTCGTGTGCCCCGGGGATCTACGCCATCGGAACATTCTCTGTGGTGCGCAACAACGGTCTGGGTGACGACTTCGCGATAGTCAAGGTGTATCCGCAGTTCAACAGCTGGATGCGCCCGACGATGCCTGTGTACGGAGGCCCGACTGGGTCATTCAGCGGCGGCCTGGCGGGTGTGCCGGGACGGACGCTGAGTCTCGGGGGCAGCACCGTGTACACCCCCGCGTACTACCCGTCGACGGTCGGCTTCTGCGGCAACGGCATCGCGGTGGGCACCGGTGACACGTGCCGGTCAGGCGCGGCACTGTTCGCGTCAGCCACGTGGTACGCCTGGTACGGGGCGAGCACTCCCGGAGACTCCGGATCGGGCGTCGAGCTCCTTGGTGACTACGTGACGCCGCTTGCGCCAGTTCCGGCGGTGGCCGACCTGACGCACATCATCATTCTGTATGCCAGCATCAACAAGAACGGTCAGGTCACCGAGGGACCGGAGCAGCCGGCGATGATCGCCGGGACGCAGATCTCCAGGATTCTGAGCATCGCGGGTAACTGGAAGCTGGTGAGCGGAGGGCTGCCCTGAAGCGGCCCTCAGCTAGCTTGTCGCAGCAACTGCCGGCCGCGTGACCGCCTGCGGCGAGCCACAACCACGACGCCGGCCAGCCCCGCCACGATCAGCGCCGGTGTCAGCGGAGACTCGGGCACCGCCGCGGAGCCATTGAAGAGGTCGTCGCCGTTGCTCACGCCGACGGCCGGCAGCGTGATGTAGCTCTGACTCTGCTCGTAGTCGATCTGCGCCGTCGGTGCGCCGATATCCGTGGACGTGGCCAACTTGGCGATGTCCCACTCGGTGGTCTCCGTGGAGAGGATGAGGATGAGGCGGTGCCCTGCGTGCACCGTGTAATCCTGCGGCCAGAGCGGGATTTCCTCGGCGAATGGCGTGCCGGCGGTGACGAGTACCCGGCTGGTCGTCGGCCCGTTCTG
>VBJV01000056.1:4071-49227 GCA_005879785.1 Chloroflexota bacterium | reverse complement strand
ATCGAAGTCGACGAGGCGCGGAGTGTACGTGATCCAGGTGCGCTGGATGGTCGACCACAGGTGGAGCACGGGCTCGCCATAGAGGCGCACGTCCTGGGTCAGCACCGGGGACGCGAAGCTCAGATAGCGGCTGTCGGGCGCATACGGGTGCAGCACCTCGTTCGTCTCGGTGTTGGTTGCCGTCCAGTCGATCGTCGCCTGCGGCGAGCCGGCCGGCGCGTTGGCGGCATCGGGTGACAGCACCCACGTGCCGTCGGACGCGTGCTGGAGGTACAGCGGGATGTGGGGTGGCGTCGGCTCCGGACCCGACGAATAGTGGTCGTGCGTCGGCCCGCTGGAGTCCGTCGTCGCGGTCGTCACCGGGGCAAGGGTTTGCTCGAGGCCGTTGTCAATACCTTTCAGGAAGTGAGCGAACCAGTTGTCGACGGTCTGGCTGTAGCTGAACCCGGTCGCGTTCGGCGGGGTGCCGTGCCCGTGCCAGCGGCTGCCGTAGTACATGCGTGCGAACGAGGACCCGGTGAGTGCGTGGTAGTAGTTGCTGGCCACCAGCACCGGGATGGTCACGCTCGGCAGGTCCTTGAGGTAATCGCGGTCGAGCCAGAACTGGGTGTAGTCCGGGGTGGTGCTGTAACCCTCGGTGGTGTGTTGCAGCTCCTGACACTCGGCGAAGTGGCCGGTCAGGCGCTGACCCCAGTTGGGGTCGGTGTTGTCGACCGGCGGCGGGATCGCCAGCCCGAAGTCGAAGCCGAGTGGCGTGTCGACGCCCTCGTCGCCCGCGGTACCGGGGCCCTCGTAACCGAAGGGCTCCGTGGTGTCGAAGTAACGAATGCCATTCGCGAATGCGTAGTCGTACCAGCGGTCGATCGCCGCTTCAGGCACGATCGTCACCAAGTGGGGCGGGTGCATCACCGCGGCGGCATACTGCGTGGTGCCGTCGTACGAACCGCCGAGCATGCCGATCTTGCCGTCGGACCAGGGCTGCGTCGCGATCGCCTCGATCACGTCGTGCGCGGTCTGCTTCTCACCGAGCCCGCCGTAGTCCCAGCAGCCACCCGAGTTGCCGGTGCCGACCACGTCGGCGTAGGCGCGAGAGTAGCCCAGCCCGTTCCAGTGGCCGGAATCACCGTTGCGGCCCAGGATCGAGTAGGGCGAGTAGGTGAGGATCAGCGGCGCCGGGATGATGTTGCCCGACGCGTCGGTGGCGTGCTCCACCTCGAGGAAGATGTCGACCGGCTGCCCCAGGGAGTCGAGCCAGGACGTCGGCACGATGTAGTCGCGGCACTGCGCGTCGCCACCGCTGCACGCGTTCGCCGGTATCGGGGGGGCGGCAGCGTGCACGGCCGTGCTGGGCCACAGCACGCCGGCTGCTGACATCGTGGCTGCACCCGCCATCACCAGCGCTCGGAGCCTGCTCATGTTTTCCCCTCCGCCTCCTGTCCGAGGTGGAATACCTTCCCGCGCACACCCGGGGGTGCGCCGTCAGGGGGATGCTAGCACAGCTTTGCAGTCACCCGGGGCTACGCCGGCTTGATGTTGACGTTCAAATGAAAGGCGTTGTCCGCGTCGTACTCAGCTTTGATTCGCGCCAGCCGAGCGTACCGTTCTGGGCCGTACGAGGCGCGCACGCGGTCCTCGTCGGCGTCGGCGAGAAAGTTGACGTAGCCCCCGGCCCCGCGCGCGTGCGGGCGCAGGCCATCCCAGAAGTCGCGCACCCACTGGCGATCGGCTTCGTACAGCTCGGGAGTCGGTGCACCGGCGGCGATGTTGAACACGTAACCGGGCGCACGGCCCCCGCCGAACGCTGTGTCCTCATCGCCCACGTCGAGAAACGCACCGGTCAGTCCAAAGGTGGGCGCAAACGACAGCGGCGAGCTCTTGCGGGGCGCGTGCGTGGCGATGACGTCGATGGCTCCGTCGGAGATGTCATCCAGATACAGCGCCCGCTCGTAGCCGTACGTGCCCCAGGGCGCGGACTCGTTGAACATCTGTTGCAGCGCCACGTAGGGGATCGGTGTCACCAGCTCGAACAGCGGTGCCGGCGTCGTGGCCCGCACTGGTGCAATCGCCGCAGCGTGCTCCTCGTCCGTGCCGAACCCGGTTATGGCCAGGGCGTGCCCCGGCTTCCCCTGGTACTGCTCGGGCACGAATGGGGCCGGCGGGGCGCTGAGGCAGACCCCGATGAAGCCTGTGACGGTGCGCGGCAGCGACTTGACGTACTCGCGAGCAAATCGGAGCGCCTCGGAGCCGGTCTCGAGCCCCCAGAAGAACAGACCGAGATTCGCCATCGGGCCCACGTCATGCACGCGGTACTCGAAGGTGGTGACGACGCCGAAGTTGCCGCCACCACCGCGCAGCGCCCAGAAGAGGTCAGGGTTCTCGTCCGCGGACGCGGTGACGATGTGCGAGTCGGCGGTGACCACCTCGGCTCGCACCAGGTTGTCACAGCTCAGCCCGGCGAGCTTGGTGAGCCAGCCGATGCCGCCGCCGAGCGTCAGCCCGGCGATGCCGGTGTGGCTGATGAAGCCACCGGGTACCGCCAGGCCGTGCTGCTGCGCTGCGCCGTCGAGCATCTCCCACGTGGTGCCGCCGCCGCACACCGCGCGGCGCGCATCCGCGTCGATGCTCACCGCGGTCATCGTGCTCAGGTCGATCATCAGCCCGCCATCGCTCACCGCGTGACCGGCGTAGTTGTGCCCGCCGCCGCGCACCGATATCTCGAGGCCGTTGTCGCGCGCGAAGCGGATTGCTGCGGCCACGTCCGGTGCGGTCGCGCAGCGGACGATCACCGCCGGCCGGCGGTCGATGGCGCCGTTCCACACCGAGCGAGCGGTGTCATACGCCGCATCCTTGTCGGTCAGGACGGCGCCGCTGAGCTTGGCGCTGAGCGTGTCGAGGCCGGCGCCGGAAACCTGAGCCATGGTGAAACTCCTTGCGCTGATCTGGGGAACAGACGGTCAGTTGAGCGGGGTCAGCCCGCCTTGGCGATGATGCCGGCGACCTCGTCAGCGGTGAAGGCACGCATCGTGGTGGTGCGCACGTTGCCGATAGAGCCGAGCTTGAGCATCGCCGCAGTGGCGGTCTCGTCGTCGGGAGCCTCGATGATGCCGACGATGTCGTAGGCGCCCAGCGTCCAGTACAGACCGGTCAGCGTCGCACCCATGCCCTGGAGAACGCCGCGGAACGCCTCGCCGCGGTCACGAGTGCTCTTGAAGTCGTGGATCCCCTGTTCGGTCCAGTTGATGAGGGCCACGTATGCCGCCATGCGTCTCTCCTCCATGCATGCGGTGGTTGACGGGACGGCGCGATTCTAGCGATCTAGGCGCGCAGGCTCACCGCCACCTCCTCGAGGTCGTCCATCGCCTCCTGCAGGCCCGCCTCCATGCCGGAGTTGATGTGCGCGTCACGGTGCTCCCGGTTGGTGTGCTGCACCAGGATCGACAGGGTCGTGCGCCCGGCGTTCTCGACAAATGTGGCGGTGTCGACCGCCTGCGCGTCGGGCATGCCTTCGAACACCTCTGTCGACACGATGCGATCGTCGGTGACGATCTCGCGGAACTCGCCGTGGAAGGCCACCTCGAACCCCTCGTTGGCCGTCATCACGTAGCGCCACGTACCGCCGACGCGCAGGTCGACGTCGACGGATGTGACCACGCCGCGGTCGCCGCTCCACCAGCGCTTGATCAGCTCAGGCGTCGTGTACGCCTTGTAGACCAGGTGCCTGGGCGCGTCGAACTCGCGCGTGATGAGGATCTGCGTGTCACTGGGGAGCGTCACCCGTGCCGTTCCGCTACTCACTGCCATGGCCTCTTTCCTCCATTGCTTTCATTTCCTCCAGGACGACATCAAGACGCTCGAAGCGGTGCGACCACGACTTCTCGAAGGCCTTGACCCAGTCGTGGATGGGCTTGAGCGGTTCGCCGTTGACCTCGTACACGCGCTGCCTGCCCGCCTCGCGGGCGCGGACCAGCCCGACGGCACGCAGCACGCGGAGGTGCTTGGAGACCAGCGGCTGGGCGAGGCCGAGCGCGGCCACGAGGTCGTTGACCGGTCGCTCGCCCGCTGCCAGCACCTCCAGGATCTGGCGGCGCCGCGGTTCTGCCACCGCGTTGAACGCGTCCGCCGTCGTCGCTGCTCGTGCCATGCAGCCATCATATACCTATATCGGCATATGTGGCAAGCGACCACCAACCGGTCTACCCGCACGGGGAGTCGAACCCCGGTTACCACCTTGAAAGGGTGGTGTCCTGACCGCTAGACGATGCGGGCGCCGGCCCATCTTAGGGTCGTGCACACAACGCTCCCGGCGGTGCGGGAGAGCGCCGCGAGGCGCCGGTATACTCCGGTCATGCCGCTCCGTGAGCTCGTCGGCAAGACGCTCGGTTTCGGGATCACGGCCGCCGCGCTGGTCGCGGGAGGCGTCCTCGTGCTCGTCGGCAGCCACGCGTACAACGACTACCTGAACGGTTTGCTCGGCTGGCTGCTGATCGCGCTCGGGCTGGCGACGGCCGGGCTCGGTGTGTTCCTGATCGGCGGCATCTTCTACGACGCCAAGCTGCGTCGCGAGGAGGAGGCGATCCACGTGACGCCGCGGGGGGCGCCGCCTGCGCCGCCGCCGCCGTGGGGTATGGGTGATGTCGGGCGGCCCGGTGGTGTGGTGCGCGTCGGCGGCGATGCAGCCGCGCGTCGCGGTGGCGGCTCGCCGCGTGTGATGAGTGTCGCCGTGTCGAACGTCGACGGTGCGCTCCTGATCGCCGGCCTGCTCGCCTGGACCTTCCTCACGCTCGTCTTCTTCGCGCCGACCCACTGACGCGGCGCGCGTGACCGGCTCCCAGAGCCCGATGCGTACCCGCTTCGCGCCCTCGCCGACCGGCGCGCTGCATTTCGGGTCGGTGCGCACAGCACTCTTCGCGTGGCTGGCGGCGCGGCATACGCACGGGCAGTTCATCCTGCGCATCGAGGACACGGACCAAGAGCGGTACATCCCCGGTAGCGAGGCGCTGATCATCGAGACGCTGCGCTGGCTGCGCCTGGAGTGGGACGAGGGTCCGGAGGTCGGCGGCCAGTTCGGTCCGTACCAGCAGTCGTTGCGCACGGACACGTACCGCGCGCACGCGGAATCGCTGGTGGCGAGCGCTCACGCGTACTGGTGCACGTGCACACCGGAGCGTCTCGGGGCGATGCGCGAGGAACAGCGGGCGCGATCGCAGCCGACACGCTACGACCGCCGCTGCCTGCGTCGCCAGGAGGAGGTCGCCGCCGAACGCGCGGCCGGCATGGCAGCTGTGGTCAGGTTGCGCATGCCCGACGGCCGCACCGAGTGGGAGGACGTCATCCGAGGTGCGCTCGTCTTCGACAACACGGAGATCGACGATCAAGTCCTGCTGAAATCCGACGGCTTTCCGACGTACCACCTCGCGGTCGTGGTCGATGACCACCTCATGGAGATCACCGACGTCATTCGCGCCGACGAGTGGATTCCGTCGACGCCGAAACATCTCGCGGTCTATGCCGGGCTGGGCTGGCGGCCACCGCGGTTCGCGCACGTCCCGGCGGTGCTGAGCCCCGACCAGCACAAGCTCAGCAAGCGGCGCGGCGCGCGCAACGTGCTGGAGTACGGCGAGCTCGGCTACCTGCCCGAGGCGATCGTCAACGCGATGGCGTTGCTCGGCTGGTCATCGGGTACCGAGCAGGAGGTCTTCACGCCCGCGGAGTTGTGCGAGGTGTTCACGCTCGAGCGCGTGCATCCTGCGCCCGCGGTATTCGACCCGAGGCGGCTCGACGACCTGAACGGCCTGCACATCCGGCGCATGGACGCCGACGCGCTGGTCGACGCGCTCGAGTTTCACCTGCCTGGGACCAGCAAGGACGTGCGCCGCGCGTTGATACCGATGCTGCAGGAGCGCATCACGACGCTCGTCGATGCCGAGCACCTGGCCGCGCCACTGTTCAACCGGCCCGAGCCGGACCCCAACGTCCCCTTCCCGCCCCGCAATGTCGACCTGGCCACGGCACGACGCATGCTCGACGCCTGCATCGACGCCGTCGAGCACGGCGGGCTGGACGGCACCGAAGCCGTGCTGAGCCGTCTGAAGGCGGAGGCGGAGGCCGCCGGCGCGAAGCCACGCGATGCCTTCCGGGTCCTCTATGTCGCGGTGCTGGGTGCGCCGTCGGGCGTGCCGCTCGACCAGGCGATGGTCTTCCTCGGCAAGGAGGAATCGCTGACACGGCTGCACGCTGCGCGGACGCGCCTCAGCGTCATCACCGGGTGATCAGTCGCCCGGACCGCGGACCCCGGCGCCGCTGATCTCAGCCGGCGAAGGCGGGCGCCGCGCCGGTCGCCGCCTGCCGACTTCCGCAGGGCGGTGGCGCGGGCCGCGCGCCGCGGCGATCGTGGGCATAGGCGAAGGGCCCGGGGCGCCATCCCGGCCAGGCCCGCGTGGCGGTGGTGCTGTAGGACCCGGCGCAGACGGTCCCGCCGGGGGAGCGTGGCCGGCGCGGTGCGAGCGCAGCCTGGCCAGCACGACCCGGCCCAGCGATCTCACCTCCGTCCATGCCTTGCGGTCGAGCCCGGTGGCGCGCGCTCCGGCCACGACGCCGACGACGATCGCGCTGGCCGGCCAGTACGTCGCGAAAAGCGAGAGGCCCGCGAGCACTCCAAAGGCGGCGAGGATGGGGTGCCGCCGAAGAAAGGGGGGCGGCGCGTTGGATGGGGAAGGGGCGGCGGGTCGATCGCGGGTATCTCTCGCGGTCATGTGACCATCACCCTAGTGCCGGCCCGCGGACGGGCAACGGACCATGCGGGACTCAGTGTCATGCGCCGTCGTAACAGCGCCGTGACGCGCACGTCGGGCCACTGGCTGCGGGTTGGACCGACAATCGCTGGCGCAGAGCTGGGGTGCGAAGGAGGTCCTGCCGTCCCATTGGCACAGTCCGGGAGGTGGCGTCTCCGGATACTCACAGCAGCCGTCGGCGTGGCCGGCACTCTGCTCTGGCTGGGCCCGCTGCTTCACGGCGGGCGCGTGACCAGCGTCGTGTCCCTGCCGTGGTGGGCGCTGTTCGCAGCTTGCTACGTCGCCAGCCTGCTCTATGTCCAGGTCCGCGCCGATCGCGAATCGTCGCAGCTCTCCCTGGCCGAGATCCCGGTGGTCATCGGGCTGTTCGTGATCGACCCGCCGCTGCTGCTGGCCGCCTATGCGGGCAGCCTGCTGTTCGCGCACTGGACGCGGCGCCGCGCACGCCTGGCGCAGGACTGCGCCGACGCCGCGCTCGCCGTGCTGTACATCGCAGTCGCCGTCTTGGTGTTCGCCGCCATCGGCCCGGACGACGGTGCCCCTCTGGCTCTGCGCAGCGTCATCGCCGCGGCGTGCGCGATGGTGGCGGCCGGGTGGCTGCTGGCTCCACTCGCGCTAGCCGTCGCCAGCCTGCAGCACGAGCGGCCGCTGCGGCGCGGCGAGTTGATTCGCACGCTGCTGTTGCGCACGTCGGTCACCGCCACCAACACCTCCCTCGGCATCGTCACATTGCTGGCCGCGCGGTCACGTCCGCTGCTCGTCTTCGCAGTGGTGCCGCCGATGATCATGGTGCTGTTCGCGGCCGAGAGCCGCCGGCGCGCAGCGCGCATGGAGTTCCTCTATCACACCGCGGACATCATTCACTCGTCGGCTGACTTCTCCGAGTTCGCGCGATCGCTGTTCGGGACGCTCGGCAGAATGTTCTCGCTGCCGAATGGCGAGCTGATCGCGCTCCCCGAGCCACGAGCCCCCGGGCTGCACATTCGGCATGACACCCGCGGTGGCGTTGCCATGTCCCTGTCGCGCCTCACCTTCGCCGAGGAGGAGACGCTCGACACGCTCCGGCCGGCAGACGTGGCCCACGCCACCAGTGGTCTTGCCGGCAGTCCGCTGGGTGCCCTGCTCGCCGAGCGCAACGCGGCTCACGGGTTCGCGGTGGCCCTGCCCGGCGGCGATCGCTCCCACGGACTGCTGCTGCTGTATGGGCCCGCCGGCTGCAGGACGCGCCTGACCCGACGCGAGTCCGAGCTCCTCCTGGCGGTTGCTCGCCAGCTCGCGGCAGCCCTCCAGCACGGGCGGCTCGCGGACGCGGTGAGCGCTGCAAAGGCGCAACGTGCAGAGCCGTCGCGCGACGACTTCTACGACACGGTCACGCAGATACCGAATCGCGCACTGTTCGTCCAGCGCGTCGGCAACGCGCTGGGCAAGCTGCCCAGCACGCGACGGCCGGTGGCCGCGGTGTGCATCGACCTGGATGGCTTCGCGAAGCTCAGTACGGCGCATGGTCTCGAGGCCGGCGACCGGATCCTCAACGTGGTGGCGACGCGGCTTCGCTCGCAGGTGCGCAAGGTGGACATGGCCGCACGCCTGGGCAGCGACCAGTTCGCCATCCTTCTGGACGGCATGCGCCATCCGAACGACGCGCAGGTCGTCGCCAGGCGCGTGATCGAGTCCCTGCGCCAGCCCATTCCACTCGGCGACGAGCAGGTCAGCATCAGCGGCAGCGTCGGCGTGGCGGTTGCGGCGAACCCGGCCGATGCGTCGAGCGCGGAGGAACTGCTCCGGCAGGCCGACATGGCGCTGTACCTGGCCAGGCGTCAGGGCAGCGACCGCTACGTGATCTTCGATCGGGGAGCTCGCGAGCCGCTGGTGGCCGCCCCGGACAACCCGGCCGTCGCGGCAGCGATCATCGCCTGACCGGACGCCCCGCTCCCCTGGGGCATGTGGCCGTCGGGCTAGCATTCGAGTCGTGCCATCCAGGGCGGCGTTACATCTGCACGCAGCGTTCTCGAGACTGCTGAACACCAACGCGTGGCAGCTCCGGCTCTGGGACGGCACCATGGTCCAACCCGCCCCCGACGTTCGGTTCGTCTTCACCTTCCGCAGTCGCCGTGCGCTCGACCTGCTCATCGGGGGACTGCCGGAGCGGGCCTTCGGGCGTGCGTACACGTCCGGTGGTCTCGACATGGAGCCCTTGAGGTCGTTCCTCCAGCTCATGGCTGGCGCGTCGCCGGCGCAGCTGCTGCGCGGCTGGGCGCGCGTGGTCGCCGCTGCGCTGGCCCTCGGCGCACGGCCGGCCGGCGCCGACCACAACGATGCGGAGGCTCACCTGCGTGGCCGGCTCCACTCGCGCGAACGCGACGCCGCCGCGGTGCGCCATCACTACGACCTGCCCGCCGAGTTCTACGCGCTCTTCCTGGACAGCTCGCTCACCTACTCGTGCGCGTATTTCGAGTCAACCGACGTCGACATCGACACGGCGCAGCGCGCCAAGCTCGACTTGGTGTGTCGCAAGCTTCGGCTGCGTCCGGGTGAGCGGCTGCTCGATATCGGCTGCGGCTGGGGCTCGCTCGTGCTGCACGCGGTGCAGCACTACGGCGTGCACGGGGTGGGCATCACGCTGAGTCCGCGCCAGGTCGAGACCGCCCGGCAGCGCGCCGCCTCGCTCGAGCTCGGCAAGCGCGCCGACTTCCGCCTCGCCGACTATCGCGACCTCGGCGGTGAGCGCTTCGACGCCGTCGCCAGCATCGGGATGGTCGAGCACGTCGGCCGGCGGCTCCTGGGCGCGTACGCGCAGGCGATCCAGGATGCGCTGCGACCCACCGGCCGGGCGCTCGTGCACGGCATCACGTGCGAGCCACGCGCCCTCATCAATCGCGCGTCATTTCTCAACACCTTCGTCTTTCCCGACGGTGAGCTCGAGGACGTCGGCACCATCATCCGGTCGCTGGAGGGAGCCGGCCTCGAGGTGCGCGACGTCGAGAGTCTTCGCGAGCACTACGCGCTGACCCTGAGCCACTGGCTGCGACGCCTCGAGCAGAACTGGGACGACGCCGTGCGCATCGCCGGCCCGCGTCGCGCCCGGACGTGGCGCCTGTACATGACCGCGGCGGAGCTGAGCTTCCGTGCCCGAGGCGTGTCCATCCATCAGACACTGGCGGTGCACCCTGCGCCGGACGGCGCGGCCGGCACACCCCTCACCCGTGCCGACTGGTATGCGCATGAAGCCGCGCCACGTGCTGTCAGCGCGATCGGCGAGAGGGCGCCCCAGTCGCGCTGACCAACGCTGCCGCAGCGGGCACGCCGCGCTGTCTCACCATCGCATCATCCGATTCGGGTGGCGGAGCCGGCATACAGGCGGACCTCAAGGCCTTCGCAGCCGCCGGCTGCTACGGAACGAGCGCGATCGTGGCCCTCACCGCTCAGAACACGGTCGGCATCACCGCCGTGCACGAGGTGCCCGCGGAGTTCGTCATCGCTCAGCTGCTCGCCATCTTCGACGACATTGGGGTCGACGCGGCGAAGACAGGCTCGCTGCTCAGCTCTTCCGCGGTCGATGCAGCTGTCCACGTGCTGCGCGCGCATCGCGTGCCCCTTGTGGTGGACCCGGTGATGCGCGCCGGCACCGGCGCGGAGCTCTTACGCGGCGACGCGTTGCGCACCCTGGTGTCGAGCCTGATTCCGCTGGCCACCGTGGTGACGCCCAACCTCGACGAGGCTCGCGTGCTCGCCGGTGCGGATGGCGCGCCCGCCGAGCTCGCCGAGCGCATCGCGTCGCTGGGCGCTGCGGCCGTGCTCATCACCGGCGGACATGCCGACCCGGTGGTCGACCACCTCTTCGATGGGCACGAGCACGTCGACATCCCGGTGCCGCGCGTGGCGTCGGCTGCCACGCATGGCTCGGGCTGCACGCATTCGGCGACGCTGACCGCCGAGCTCGCCAAGGGACACTCGCTTCGCGAGGCAGCGGTCACGGCCGCGCGGGTCACCGCTGCGGCCATCGCCGGCGGGCACCTCGACGTCGGCTCGGGGGACGGACCGGTCGAGGTGTTTCAGTCGACGGGAGCCAGCCAGCGCCGCTTGATGAAGTAGCGCAGGCCGGCGATCCCGAGCAGGTCGACCAGAAGGAGCAGTGGGCCGACCTGCAGGCCCTCGCCGAAGGTGAGTCCGCTGATGGGGCTGAGCGCCTCAATCGGCGGGATCCGCGCCGAGTCGAGGTCGAGTGCCGCGGCGCTCGACGCGGACGCGACGCTGGACAGCGGCGCGAAGGGCGCCGGGTCCGCGTTGTCGTGGCTTGACGTGGAGGCGACTGACGACCCAGTCGGCGAGCTGCTCTTGCTGGTGCCGGCGGCCGAGGTCGACCCCGTGCCAGCCGTCGTGCTGCCCGCAGAAGCGGACCCGGATCCCCCAGATCCGGACCCGCTGCTGGTGGAGCTCGTGCTGGTCGTCGTGGTCGTCTTGTCGCTCTTCGGTGTCGGCGCCGGTGTGGGATCCGAGATCGTGCTGGTGCCCCCCGATTTCGGCGTTGCCGTCGGTTTCGGCGTAGGCGTCGGCGTCGGTGTCGGCGAGGCGGTCGCCGTCGGCGCCGCGGTTGGCGACGGGCAGCTCTTGTGGCACTTCCCGGCCAGCGCGGTGGACGTGCCGGCGAGGATGAACAGCGCCGAGGTCGCGGCGATCAGACCGGCCACGCCTGCGGCTCGACGGCCGAGACGGAGCCGGAGTCCTTCAGGGTTAGCCGTGTTTGCTGTCATTGACGGGTCGAGTTTCGCGCCCGTCACCGGTCTTAAGACGTGGTCGTAGGCACTTCGCGACGGCCCCGGCAAGCCACGATTACATGGGGTAGGGCCTCCCGATACGATCGCCGGGCATGTGCACGATCCTGCTGGCCTGGCGCAGCCTTCCCGCGGCGCCGATCGTGGTCGCCGCCAACCGTGACGAGCTGATCGGCCGGCCGAGCCGCCGTCCCGGCGTGCTGCGCGAGGATCCGCTCATCCTCGGCGGCCAGGATCTGCAGGCCGGCGGCACCTGGCTCGCGGTGAGTGCGGACGGCCGGATCGCCGCGGTGACCAACCGCTGGACCTCTCCCACCGGCGGGGCCATCCGCGACCCCTCACGCCGCTCGCGAGGCGAAATCCCTGTCGCGGCTCTGACCGGGGGCGACGAGGACGCCCTGCCCGACTTCCTGGCCGGCCTCGGGCCCGGCGTCTACAACCCGGTGAACGTCCTGTACGTGTCGCCGCTGCGCGCGTTCGTCGCCCACGTCGACGACTCCGGCCCTCCCCGCGTGAAGGAGCTCGAGGCCGGCGCGCACGTCCTCACCGTCGTCGATGTCGACGACCCGGCCCGGCCGAAGGTGCGCGCGCTCAACGACGCCATGGGCCGAGCGCTGGAGTCGGCGCGCGATGGAGACGCCCTGGCGGACAGCCTGCGCCGGGTCCTGGCGCGCCATGAGACACCGACGGGTGACGCTCTCGACGCGCCGTGCATCCACGGCGACGTGTACGGGACGGTCTCCTCCTCGTCAGTCGTCATCGCCGGCGGCGACATCGACTACCGGCACGCCGATGGCCGGCCCTGCGTCACCCCGTTCGACGTTGTCCGATCACCGAGCGGAAGCGGCGGGCGATCTCCGGCACCAGGTTGACCGCCACCACCGGGTGATCGAGGAGGAACTGGCGCAGCCCACCCACCGGCAGGGTGAGGCAGCGCAGCTGGGTGTCGGCGCGCACGCTGGCGGTCCTGGGGCCGCCGTCGAGCGCGGCCACCTCACCGAAGAACTCGCCGGGACCGAGGGTGGCAACCGCGTCGCCGTCGATGATCACCGACGCCTTGCCGTCGAGGATGATGAAGAACTCCGGCCCGTGCATCGCCTCGGTGATGACGCCGTGGTCGGCCAGGTAGGTGGCGTCGTCGAACTTGTCGACGACGTCGAAGAGCTCCTTTGATGAGAGCCCGCGGAACAGCGGCATGCGTTCCAGCGTGGGGATGACGTCCTGACGCGTGGTGGCCATCGATACTCCTCCCGAGCTCCGAGTGACGCGGGGAGTGTATCCGCTGACGGGCTGTCTCAGTGACCGGTCGCCAGCTGCACGGCCTTGACCAGCAGCAGCAGGACCGCCACCACGACGTAGGAGCTGAGCGCGGAGAGCGCCAGCTGGCGGGCCCGTGAACGCGCCGGGGGCGACAGGAGTGCGATCGGTGGCATGCGCCACGATTCCCGATCCGCGACGTCGACGCGCGCCGGCGCGTGGCGGAGGGCGAGCACCGCCACCGCAATCAGGCCCGGACCGAGGACCGCCGCAAGCACGGCCACCATGACCCCTGCGTCGACTGCCGGGAAGATGGTCGTGACCACAAGGATCAGCGACAGCATGAGCAGCAATCCCATGATCACGCCTGCCAGGGCGTTGAACCAGGATCGGTTGACCCACGGGCCGAGCAGCGCCGTGTCGTTGCACAGCAGCAGCAGGAACAGCGTCGCTCCCGGCAGCAGCAGACCGGCGAGCGCCTGCACCGCGGTCGTGAAGAGACCCAGCGGCGCGCCGGGAATCAGCACGATGCCGGCGGCGATGACCACCAGTCCGGTGAACAGCGCGTAGAAGGGCTTCGCCTCGCGCCAGGAACGGTGCAGGGAGTTGCGAATGCCGAACACGTCACCGAACGCATATGACGTCGCCAGCGTGACCGCGCTCGCGCCGATGATCGAGGCGTCGATGAGGACGATCGCGAAGACGGCGGCCAGCCCCGAGCCGACGTGGTCCCTCATGCCCTGCGCGATGCCGCGTGCGTCCACGAAGTGACCCGCGCCGGCGGTGCCGTTGAAGGCGAATGCCGCCGCGATCATGATCGCCGCCGCGCCGACGACCACGACCAGCGCGCCGATCACGGTGTCGGTCCGCTCGTACGCGATCCAGCGCGGCGTGATGCGCTTGTCCACGACGTTCGACTGCTGAAAGAAGATCTGCCACGGGGTCACCGTGGTGCCCACGATGGCCACGATCAGCAGGGCGGCGTTCGAAGAGAAGCCGCCGCGCATTCCGGGAACGACGAGATCGTGGAAGGCCGTGCCGATGTCGGGCCGGCTGAGCACCGCCAGCGGGATGACCAGCAGGTTGGCCACCACGAAGACGAACATCAGCCGCTCCCACCGCTCGAAGCGCCCGGTGATGGTGATGGCGACGAGCAGCGCGGCGGCGATGGGCACGGCGATGTGCGAGCTGACGCCGAAGTACGCCGCGCCGAGTGCGATGCCCACGAACTCCGTGGCGATGGTGAGGAAATTGAGAATGAACAGGCCGCTCACCGAGTACGTCCCCCACGTCTTGCCGAAGCGCTCGAAGATGAGTCGCGCGTGCCCGACGCCGGTGACGGCACCGAGGCGGACCACCATCTCCTGGTTGACGATCAGCACGGGAATGAGCAGCACCATGGTCCACAGCAGGCTGGTGCCGAAGTTCTGCCCGGCCTGCGCGTAGGTGGACACGCCGCCGGCGTCGTTGTCGCCGACCATCACGATCAGCCCCGGCCCCATGATCGCGGCGAGCGCGAGCAATCGCTGCCGCCAGGTCCGCCGATGACCCCGAAGGCACCCCGAATCTCATCCGCGCGCGCGTCCTCGCCGACCGCTGGTCTCCTCCGCGAGACCGGGCTGCGAACCTTCTCGTCGACCAAGTCGGACCTCCTGCCGCCGCCGGCGGCAAGGCTGAGCGGGACCCGCCCGCTCGCTGGTCAGGCCCTGGTCGGGAGCAGCCGCGGGCGCGTCAGAAGATGCCGAGACGTCGGACTTTCGCCGTCGTCCATGCGCACCTCCGCCACGCCCGGCCGTCAGCGCCGCATCGCTGAAGGGGCGTCAGCCGGCGGGCTCCGGCCTCACCGTCGCGGAACGACTCCGCACGGCGCGTCCCTTCTCGACATCGCGCCGGGCGCGTGACGAGATGCGTCTCTGCTCTGCGCCGAGTCTACCAATGAAGGTGCAGCGGGCTCGACGTCAGTCGCCGGACGCTTCGGCGCGGCGTCGCCACGAATCCGGCAGCATCGCCTCCAGCACGTCATCGACGGTGATCACACCGATCAGACGCTCGTCGTCGTCGACGACCGGAGCAACGGTGAGGTTGTAATCGGCCATGCGACGCGCCACATCGGAGAAATCGTCTTCAGGGTGCAGCGCCGGCGTGCCGTTCTCCACGAGATCGGCGACGCGCGCGGAGTCGCCGGCACGCACGAGGCTGTGCAACGGCAGCATGCCCGCGAGTCGCTGCTGATCGTCGGTGACGAACACACCGGTGGCGATCTGCGGACCCACGGTCGCGGACTTCACCGCCGCCAGCGCCGCCGCCGCGGTCGCATCCTGGCTGACGGCGATGAAGTCGGGGCTCATCAGGCCGCCCGCCGTGTCCGGGTTGTAGCTGAGCAGCGCGCGGACCTTGGCCTGCTGCGCTGCAGGGAGTAGCGCCAGGATCGGCGCGCGCCGCGGCTGGTCGAGCTCGGTGATCAGGTCCGCAGCGTCGTCGGGCCCCATGCCGGCAAGCACGCTGGCGGCCTCGGAATCCGACCGCGCCCGCAGGAACTCCACCTGGTGCTCCGTGTTCAGCTCCTCGAACACGTCGGCTTCCAGCTCAGGGTCGCCGTGCACCGCGGTGATGATCTCCTCGCCCTCGTCGTGCGAGGCCGCCTCCACCAGGTCGGCGATCTGCGCCGGGTGCAGGCGCCGCAGCCGGCGCAGCGGCATCAGCAACCGCGACGTGGGCACGTGGCCGACAAACGGCTCGATGCCCGACCAGTCGATGAAGCCGCTCTGCGAGGCCGGCCTGGTGCCGCTGCCGCGCAGGCGTCCGAGCAGGCCGTATGGCCGCGTGTCCACCCCGGCGAGACGCCACACGCCTCCGCTGCTGGCCAGCTCGAGGTCGTGCGCGTGGATGAGCCGGCCCTCCTCGACGCTGATGAGGCGGCGGCCGAGCACGTCCTCGCGCAACAGCACCTCGCCCTGGCGGCGCTCGAACCGGGCCAGGTTCAGGGTCTCGCCGGTGAGCTGCACCCGGCCGGGCCGCATCTCGCCGATGCGGTCGCGCGGGATGAACAGCCGGCGGCCGGCGATCCTGCCCACCAGGCCGGTGACCGGGGGGTACCCGCCTTCAGCGAAACGCGCGATGACGTCGTCAACCTTGCCGAGTCGCTCTCCCGCTCGGTCGACAAGCGGATTGTTGAGGATCGCGGTCAGGGGCAGCCGCTCACCGGCGGGGGCCGCGGGGGCGTCCCGTGCGTTTGAGGTCGCCATGTCCGCGCATCAGTCTGCCACGGACGAGACCCCGACGATCGGGCCCCCGGCCATTTCGTCCGCGCGGCGTCCGCCGTCGCCTTCATACAATCCGAGCCCAACGCGGAGGGACACGGGTGGGCGATCCTTTGGCCGGCGCGGTGCCGGGCACACTGCTTCCCGACACGATGCGCAGCATCGTCGTCGTCAGTCGCGATGGGGAGCTGGCGGTGGCGCTGCGCGACGCCGTCGACGCTGCGCTGACCCTGGTCCGCGACGTGCGACCCGATGAGGCCGGTGCCGCCGTGGCTGCGTGCCGGCCCTGGCCGTGGATGCTCGCCGGCGACGGCGTGGCGCTGCCCGGGAGCGTCATCCACGTCCTCCGCACGCGGCCCGTCGTCGTGCTCTGGAAAGGGCGTCTGCCCGACGGCATGCCCGCACACGCCGTCAGCGTCGCGCGCTTCTCGCAGCTGGTTGAGGAGGTGCGGGCGGCGGGCTCGCGGAGCGTCGCGGGCCTGCGACTCGCCCCGGGCGCCGGCGTGGTGACGGCGAGCGGTGCCTACACGCGGTCCGCACCGCTGCAGGCGCTCGTGTCACTCCATCCGCGCGGCTTCGACGTGCCACTCGCCGCGTTTCGCGGCGCCGCCGTTGCACTGGCCCGCTGCGGCAGCGCGTGGCGGCCGGCGCTCGCCCCGCAGAGCGGCCGGGTCACCCTCGCTCGTCGAGATGTCCAGCAGCTGGCCACGGCGTTATGAGAGCCAACCCCGAGATCCTCATCCTCGAGGACGACGCCGAGACGCTCGACCGGCTTCGCGATCACTTCGCGCGCAAGCGCTTTCATCCACTGGCTTCGCGCACCGCGTCGCGCGCCATCACGATGCTGCAGAACAACCTGCAGTCGAGCCGGCCGGTGCTGGCCATCGTCGACTGGGACCTGAGCAAGGCGCCGGACCAATCCGTGAGCAGCGGCGAGGTGCTCGCCAGGCTGGCGCGCGAGCTCGCCGACTGCCTCGTCATCGTCTACTCGCAGAACATCGACGCGTTCCAGGTGCGCAGCCAGGTGCAGCGCGCCCACCCGCGCGCCTGGTTGCACGATAAGCGCGACGGTGATGCATCGCTGCTGCAGCGCGTCGACCGCCTCCTCGACAAGACGGTCGGCGATCTCCGCCTGCACGAAGGGACGGTTGTGATGCACAAGCCCAGCGGTCACGAACAGCACCACCGGGAGGCCGTGCGACTGGTGGTCCACTACCCCGCCATGGTCACGTTTCACTCCGACACGGCCACCAAGGCGGTGCGCAGGTTCGGCGACTGGCTGACGCAGCACCACTCGTCGGTGCGCCTGGTGAGCCACGGAAACCGCAAGTACCGGCTGGAGTTTGCAGCGCCGGAAACGATTCCGTCCAGCGGCGACGAGTGAACTTCACCCTTCGCGAGCTGGCGGAGCTGCCGCTCCCGTGTGCGCTGTTCGACCGCAGCCAGGCGATCGTGGCGCAGGCACCGGAGTGGCATGGCGGCGGTCCGGGGACGGTGGCCTACCCCGTGCGCACCACCCGCCTGCTGGTCGCCACTGCCGCGGTCCCGGCGACGTGCCACGCGGTGCTGGAACGGTTGCTGCAGACAATCGATGCAGCGTCCGATGCAGGCACCGCACACTCTGCGATCCTCCTTCGCATGCTCGCCGCGTCGCTGCGGATGCTGGCTGGTCGGCGGGTCGAATCCACCGGAACAGCCCGCGACGTTGTGGCATTCGCACGCGCAGGCATTCGCGTCCGCACCGCGCTCACGGTCACGGGTGGCGACGGTCCCGACTTCGTGGTGAAAGCCCCCGAGGTCGCAGCGCTTGCGCTCGTGCAGCTGGCGGTGAACGCCGAACGCCACGCTGGAGCAACCGCAGTGTCTATCGAGACTGCGCACAACCTCTTCCATGTCGCGTGGCGGGGCGACGCCGCTGGGCTGCGCCTGGTGACGTCACGTCGCCACGGCGATCGCTCGCGCTGGGGTATGGGGTTCGCGCGCATCGCCGCCGACACGCTGGGTGGCTCGCTGGCCGGCCCTCACGCGCACGGCCACGGCGTGGTCGCGGCTTCACTCGAACTCGGCCTGGGCAGGCTGGCGCTTCCGCTCGCGGCGTTGCGCGGGCGAGAGGTGTGGCGCGCGACGCGCACCTGGGACGAGGAAACCGGACTGCCGCCCGGGTCCGAGATCAGACCCGGAACCCGGCTTGCGCGCATCCGCAGCGCCGCGCTGCGAGTGCCCAGCAGCATCGCCACTCGGGACGGCTGGTGCGCACGGACGGGGCGCGAGCTGGTGTGGGTGGCGATCCCTCCCGACGACGTCACCGGTCGCGCCCGTGACGTGCTCGCCGGGCTCGTGCACGAGCGCGCCCTGACCGAGACGGTCGCGGAACCCGCGCGCTCGCGATTGACCGCGCTGGCCCTGCTGCTGCACGCGGCGCTGGGGCAGCCGGTGCCGCGCCTGCCCGCACGCGCATGGAGGCAACGCTACCTGGAGGTGCGCGACGCGGTCGGTGGTGCGCTACCGGCGCCGGAGTTCGACGGCATCGGCGCGATCGACCCGGGCATCGTCGCCATGCTCGCCGCCGAGTCAGGCGACGGCATCGACGTCGAGGACGACGCCATGTGGTTGCGCATCCGGCCCGAGCGCCGCTCCGACGCCGCGGTCAGCGTGCTGCTCGAACCGGGGGCAGAGCGCATTCGCCTGGCATGACGCTGCAGGCCTCAGTTGGCCGTGGCGGAGTGCAGCAGGCCGGCCGCGAACGCCAGGAGCGGATGGCGGCTGAGCGTGGGCTCGGTGACCCCGGCGTCGGCAAGCGCGCTGTGCAGACGCAGAACGTCCAGTGCGAGCAACGGCGCGGCTGCCTCGGCGAGACGCAGCGCACCATCGCATTGCGGCGCGCGCACCGCGCGGTGGCAAGCGACGTCGTCGCTGACGTACCCGTCGCTTGCACGCACCGTGAAGGACGACCACGGCGTGTCGCCGGTGCGAAACGCGGTGACCCAGACGTCTCGCGACAGCGCCTCGGCGGCGCGGATAGCGTCGTGCACCGAGTGCAGCGCGGTGACGTGCGCGTCGGGGATCTCGCCATGCTCTATCAGCGCGAGGAGCAGCAGCCGGCGGTAGCGGTTCGTCCAGTACCGTGCCACGCCCGCGGTGAGCAACCGAGACATGCGCAGGTCGGCGATCTGGACCGCGTGGACGGTGTTGGCCGCCCCATCCGGGACCAGGACATCGGCATGGCGACGATGCGAGGCCGTCATCTCCCCGGCGCGGATGACCGCGGTCGGGCGCCACACATTCCATCGTTCGTCCCACCAGTCGACCGGAACGTCGCGGTACCGGGTGTCGTCAGCGCATGTGGCGATCGCGCGCCGGAAGCGTCCGTCCGAGCGGTCTGCGGACCTCGGAACGAACGGGCGAGGCGCGACGGCGGCTGCCGTGGCGAGATTCATCTGGGACGTGGAGAAGACGTTGCGGTGTCGGTGGCGCGCCGGGCGGCGCGTCAGACAGTATGGGCCAGATCCGGCTGGAACGGACCAGATTAATCGAGGGGGAATGCGGGTGGCTCTCCCCCCGCACGGCGCCACCATGGATCGGGGCTGCCGGACCACCCGGCGTCGCGGTGCGCCGCCCGCACCACCGTCTTGATGTTGCCCCGCACATTGAAATCGCCGATCACCTCGAGGTATTTGGGCGTGAGCAGTGTGACCAGGTCGGTGAGCACGAGATTGACCACGTCTTCGTGGAAGACACTGCGGTCGCGGTACCCGTTGATGTACAGCTTCAGCGAACGCAGCTCGACACACCGCGGTCCCGGCACGTAGCGGACGTGCAGCGTCGCGAAATCCGGGAACCCCGAGCGCGGGCACAGGCATGTGAACTCGGGGATGGTGAACTGGATCGTGTAATCCCGATCAGGGGTGCGGTTGTCGAACGCCTCGAGCCTCGCCTCGCGGATGGCGGCGCTGCCGTGCAGCTCGCTCACCGCGCCACGCTCCGCACCAGGGAGCGAAGGGCGCTCCCCGGAATCGGAGAGAAGTCGGTCCCCCGGTCGAACGTGTCGATGCCCTCCACACGTTTGAGGAACGTGACGATCGCATAGGTCAGCGGCGTCGCGATCACCTCGTAGGCGACCTTGACCGCCCACAGGTCGCGGATGATCACGAGCATGAGCGACCAGGGCAGCACGCCGGTGAACGCCAGCGTGATGAACAGGAAGCTGTCGACACCCTGACCGACGAGCGTCGAACCGATGGTGCGCGTCCACAGAAACCTGCCGCCCGTCAGCAGCTTGAGCCGCGCCAGCACGAAGGAGTTGAGGAATTCGCCCATGAGGTAGGCGACGAGCGACGCGACGACCAGACGGGGGCTCTGCCCCAGGATGCGTGCGTAGGCTGCCTGATCCGCGTAGCCCCCGCCCGCCGGCAGCCCGATCGCCGCGGCGATGAACAGCACCGCCACGATGTTCGCAGCGAAGCCCGACCAGATGACGGCGCGCGCGGTGGCGTATCCCCATACCTCGGTGAGCACGTCGCCGAACAGGTACGCCAGCGGAAAGATGACGATCGCAGCCGGGACCGTGAGCGGCCCGACCGTGGCGATCTTCACGGCGATGATGTTCGAGGTCACCAGCGTAGCCACGAACAGCGCGGAGACGGCGAGCAGCAGCGGGCTGCCGTGGATCCGTGTCGAGGAAGCGCGCATGTGGGCGACAAGCGTAAAGAACGGGGCCGCGCGCGCGACCCCGTTCAGCGGGTGCTAGGTCGTCAGAGGGTCAGCCGCGGCGTCGGTGCGACCTCGGCCTCGCGTCGATCGCGAAGATCACCATCGCGCATCCGAGCAGTGCGAGGAGGAGAGCCAGCGCGGTCGTATGACCGGCCTGCACGCCGGTCACGGGCACGGCGACGCTGATTCCGAGCACTCCGGAGGCCGATGTCACAGCCTGGGTTCCGGAGCTGACGCCGGCAGTCCCGGAGTCGCCGGTGTCGCCTGTGCCGTCGGTGTCGCCCGTGCCACCGGTGTCATCGGTGCCGCCGGTGTCGCCCGTGCCCCCGGTGTCGCCCGTGCCCCCGGTGTCGCCCGTGCCCCCGGTGTCGCCGGTGCCCCCGGTATCGCCCGTGCCGCCGGTATCGCCCGTGCCGCCGGTATCGCCCGTGCCCCCGGTGTCGCCCGTGCCGCCGGTGTCACCGGTGCCGCCCGTGTCACCCGTGGCGCCCGCCGGCCCCGGGCAGTTCACCCAGAAGGTCTTGTGCTTCTGAGGATCCTGGCTGAGCTGCAGCTTGAAATGGAAGCCCTGACTGTTCACCGGCGCGTCGCCGTTGGCGATGGCGTTGGCGATCAGCGTGTGCACGTTGATGACATCCGTGACCTGATCACCGCCGGCCGCGGCCTGGTACGCCCAGGTCCCGTCGCCGCTGGTGGGGTAATCCTGCTCCTGCGAACCGCTCGGCTCCCAGCCGTCGACCGTGTATGCCCCCGAAGGGTCGGCGAGAGCGTTGCCCCAGAGGTTGATGTCCGCGCAGTCGAGATGCGGATCCTGCTCGTGGCCCGGGCCGGCGGGCTGGCCGACGTTGTCGACCCACACGTCACCCTTGTTGTCGTCGCCGCCCGCGCTGGCGAACGCCGTGTGTGCGCCGGCTATCGCCACCGCGCACACCGCGATGCCCGCACCGGCCATACGAAGCCCCGTCCGCCTGTTCAACACCCGCTTGACCATGGAGTGCACCCTCACTTCTGATCTGATTTGCCCCCGCCCCCTCGAAACGAGCCGGTGGTCCGATACCACCAGAACGTTACAAACGCAGTAATCCTTTCACACGCGCCACGCTATCCAGCAACCGGAACGCAGCTGCGACCCCCGATCGGATTCCCGGCCCTGGGATCAGACCTCGAGTGACGCCGCCTGGGCCTCGGGCACGGCAGCCTCGTGACCGCCCGCGATGGTCAGCTGCCCGTCGGCGGCGTCGACGTCGACGGTGTCCCCGTCGCTGAAGCGTCCCTCCAGGATGGCCATGGCGATCGGGTCCTGGAGCCGCCGCTGGATCACCCGCTTGAGGGGCCGCGCCCCGTAGGTGGGGTCGTAGCCCTCGCCGGCGAGGAACTCGACGGCCGCGTCGCCGACGCGCAGGGTCAGCTTGCGCGCCGCCAGGCGGTCGCGCAGACCCCGCAGCTGGATGGACACGATCTCGCGCAGCTGCTTCTGGTCGAGCCGCGAGAACAGGATCACGTCGTCGACGCGGTTGAGAAACTCAGGCCGGAAGCCCGCGCGCAGCTCGGTCATCACCGCGTCACGCACGCGAGCCCACTCCTCCGCGGTCGCGTCATGGGCAACCTCGGCGATGAGGTGCGAACCGATGTTGCTGGTCATGATCACGATGCAGTTGCGGAAGTCGACGGTGCGACCCTGTCCGTCGGTGAGGCGGCCGTCCTCGAGCAGCTGCAGGAGGATGTTGAAGACGTCGGGATGCGCCTTCTCGATCTCGTCGAGCAGCAGCACCGAGTACGGGCGCCGGCGCACGGCTTCGGTGAGCTGGCCGCCCTCCTCGTAGCCGACGTATCCGGGCGGTGCACCGACCAGGCGCGAGACGGTGTGCTTCTCCATGTACTCGCTCATGTCGATGCGCACCATCGCCTGCTCGTTGTCGAAGAGCAGCTCCGCCAGGGCGCGGGCCAGCTCTGTCTTGCCCACGCCGGTGGGGCCCAGGAAGATGAAGGAGCCGATGGGACGGTTCGGATCGCTGAGGCCGGCGCGGCCGCGACGCACGGCGTTGGCGACGGCGGCGATCGCGTCGTCCTGACCGACCACCCGCTCGTGCAGGTCCCGCTCCATGCGCAGCAGCTTGTGCATCTCCCCCTCGAGCATCTTGCTCACCGGGATCCCCGTCCAGCGCGAGACCACCGCGGCGACGTCCTCTTCGCCAACCTCTTCCTTGAGCAGCGGGCGGTCGCCCTGGAGCTCGCGCAGCCGCGCCTGCTCCTGATCGAGGGCCCGCTCGAGCTCGGTCAGCTGCCCGTAGCGCAGCTCGGCGGCCCGGCCGAAATCAGCCAGGTGCTCCGCACGCTCGGCCTCGTGCTTCACCTGCTCGATCCGTTCCTTGATGTCGCGGATCATCGAGATGGCGCCCTTCTCCTGCTCCCAGCGCGCACGCAGCCCGCGCCCTCGCTCCTGCAGATCGGCCAGCTCGCGCTCGAGAGCGTCCAGTCGCTCACGCGACGCGGCGTCCGACTCCTTGCGCAACGCTTGGCGCTCGATCTCCAGCTGGCGGATCTCACGCTCGACGATGTCGAGTTCGGTGGGCAGCGAATCGATCTCGATGCGAAGCCGCGAAGCGGCCTCATCGATGAGATCAATGGCCTTGTCCGGCAGAAATCTATCTGTGATGTAGCGGTTGCTCAGCACAGCCGCGGCGACGATCGCTGCATCGGTGATGCGCACGCCGTGGTGCACCTCATAGCGTTCCTTGAGCCCGCGCAGGATGCTGATGGTGTCCTCCACCGACGGCTGGTCGACGAGGATGGGCTGAAACCGCCGCTCCAGCGCCGCGTCCTTCTCGATGCGCTTGCGGTACTCGTCAAGCGTGGTCGCTCCGATGCAGCGCAGCTCCCCGCGCGCCAGTGCGGGCTTGAGCATGTTGCCCGCATCCATCGCGCCCTCGGCCGCGCCGGCGCCGACCAGCGTGTGCAGCTCGTCGATGAACAGGATGATCTGGCCGTCTGATTGGGTGACCTCACGCAGCACGGCCTTGAGGCGGTCCTCGAACTCGCCGCGGTACTTGCTGCCGGCCACCATGGCACCGAGGTCGAGCGCGACCACGCGCTTGTCCTTCAGCCCTTCGGGAACGTCGCCGGATGCGATGCGCTGTGCCAGCCCTTCGGCGATCGCGGTCTTGCCCACGCCCGGCTCGCCGATGAGCACAGGGTTGTTCTTGGTGCGGCGGGACAGCACCTGGATGACCCGGCGTATCTCGTCATCGCGTCCGATCACCGGATCCAGCTTGCCGCGTCGCGCGGCGTCGGTGAGGTCGCGGCCGTACTTCTCCAGCGCCTGGTACTTCGCCTCGGGATTGGGATCGGTCACGCGCTGCGAACCGCGGACCGCTTCCAGCGTCGAATAGATGCGCTCACGGGTGACGCCGCTCTGCTGCAGCAGACGGGCCGCCTCGCCGTCGGTCTGGGCGGCGATGGCGAGGAGCAGGTGCTCGGTCGAGACGTACTCGTCCTTGAGGCGCGCCATCTCATCGAACGCGGTCATCAGCACTGTGCGCAGCCCGCTGCTGATCGCCGGCTCGCCGCCGCCGGTCTGCTTGGGCCGGCTTTCCAGGGAGGCGTGCAGGCGGGCCGCCAGCGGTTCCGGCTGTGCCTCGAGACGCCGCAGCAGCACCGGCGCCAGCCCATCCTCCTGCTCCAGCAGCGCGAGCAGGAGGTGCTCCGGCTCGACCATCGGGTGCTGCAGCTGCTGGGCTGCTTGCTGCGCGGCGCTCAGGACCTCCTGAGAGCGCTCGGTGAATCGATCAAGTCGCATGTCGAATTCCCATTTACCACGCTCGAACTGGGGCTAACCTATGCGCCGATGCTCTGGCACTCCGTGCGCTGGCGGCTGGTCTATTCCGTCGCCGTGTCCATGGTGGTGCTGGTGACCGTGCTGCTGCAGGTCAACGGGTCACTCGCGCCCGGCGACGCGCTGGCCGGGACGCCGCCCCGCGGCGTCGCCGTCGACGCGCGCCATGAGCCCTGGTACCGACTTTCGCTGTTGCGCCAGACGATTCGATTCGCAGAACCGGCGCAGGCGGCGGCGGACGCGCCCGCAATCGAGGCGTCCGCCGGCGTGCTCGTGGACATCGACTCCGGGGAGGTCCTCTGGGAGCTCAATCCCCATCAGGCCCGGCCGCCGGCGAGCACCGTCAAGACGCTCACCGCTCTGGTGGCCCTGGAGAACTTCCCGGCCGGCATGGCGGTGACGGCGAGCGCGGGTGCCCTGACCCAGGCCGGCGACGAGACCAGGATGGGGCTGCACGCCGGCGACCGCATGACCGTCGCGCAGCTGCTCAGCGGCATGCTCATGGTCAGCGGCAACGACGCGGCCACCGTGCTGGCGGGTGCGACGGTGGGCGTCGAGCGGTTCGTCGGCGCGATGAACGCGCAGCTCGCAGCGCTCGGCCTGCACGATTCGCACGTGACCTCGCCGGTCGGCCTCGATGATCGCCACATGTTCATGTCGGCGTACGACCTCGCCGTGATCGCCACCGCCGACGTGACGAACTTCCCGCTCTTCCGCACGATCGTAGAGACCAAGAACGAGACCATCCCGGCCACCACGGACCACCGCGCCTTCGTGCTGAGCAACGTCAACCAGCTGCTGGAGCTCTATCCCGCGGCCGTGGGCATCAAGCCCGGCTGGACCGGAGGCGCCGGGGCATGCGAGGTGGGCATGGCGGTGCGCGACGGGCACCGGCTGATCAGCGTCGTGCTCGACGGCCACCTCGTGTACACGCAGACGAGGCGGCTGCTCGACTGGGGCTTCGTCCACGAGGGCCTCCCCTCCCTGCTGGCGACGCCTGTCACAGCAGCGAGCCACTGACGTGCGCCTCACCGTGCTCGGCAGCGGTGATGCGTTCAGCGGGTGCGGGTGCAACGCTGGCTACCTGCTCGACTCACGTGTGCTGGTTGACTGCGGCGCGCCCGCGCACGTGCTGAGCCGCCGTGTCGGGGTGTCGATCCGTGATCTATCCCTGATCCTGCTGACCCACTTCCACGCGGACCACACCTTCATGCTGCCGCTGGTGCTGGGCGCGCTCGCCTTCGTGCCCGATCCCCACCGCGGCCCGCTGATCGCCGGCCCGCCGGGAACCCGCGAATACGTCTCGCGCCTGGTGACCGACGGTTATGGCCAGCATATACAGGAACTTCTGGATCTGCGGCTTGGACCGCGCTACGCGGTACTGCAGGACGGCAGCGACGTCGAACTCGCCGGGTACCGCGTCCGTGCTCACTCGGTCGTGCACAGCCTGGGCCCGTCGCTCGCCTATGCGATCAGCGACAGCGCAGGCGCGACCATTGGTTTCTCCGGGGACTCCGCGATGTGCGCGGGCCTCGAGCGCGCGATCCGCGGCTGTGACCTGTTCGTGTGTGAGTGCACCGGATGGGGCAAGCCCGTGCCCGGCGGCCACCTGTACAGCGACGAGGTGGCGGCCTTGATGGCCGCGTTTCCGGATGTGCGCTTCGTGATCTCGCACCTGGCGCAGCGCCGCGAGCTCAGGGGAGCACTGGTGGCGCACGACCTGCTCACGCTTGATGTTTCGCCGCGGGAACAGGTGACGGCGAGCAGCTGATACGTCGGAACGGTCAGCTGTGCGCGCGGCGGAGGCGCAGCGTGGTCCCCGGGCGCCACGCTCGTACCAACGAGAAGAGCAGGCGCCGCCACCTGCGGATCGCGTGACGGCGCTCCGCTGGGTCCACGCCCAGCTCGGAGAACTCGGCACGGCCAGAGACGGTCGCGATCTCAGCCAGGGCATCCGCACTCGCGGGACGCAACGCGGCCAGGCGCATTGCATATTCGTGGTGCGTCTCGGCCGAGTGCCGGCCCATGCGCAGGAATGACCCCACTGCTTCCGTGCGCCGCCACGTGCCGCGCAGCGAGCGCGGGACGAGCAGCCACACAAGCAGGGCGACGGCGACGAGCACGACCACCGCGGCGCCGATCTCGAGACCGAGCAGCGCCGCCGGCCGGCCGGCGGGTGCGCTACCGGGCACGGTCACGCTCGGCTCGAAGGGCACCGCGAAACCGGGCAGCGTGGTGTCGCTCTGCGGCGGCGTGACCGTCGAGCCGCCGCCGGCCGCCGCGTTCGCGCCGCGCCCGAAGGGCTGGTAGTTGCCCACCTGGGACGGCGGCGTGGGCTCGAAGGGGACCCAGCCGTAACCGGGGAAATACGCCTCGACCCAGCTGTGCGCGTCGCTGCTGCTGACGGTGTAGATGCGGCCCTGCCGGCCGGGCCGCGTCGTCGCCGAGCCGGGTCCGTACCCGGCGACCAGCCGCGCCGGGATGTCGAGGCTGCGCAGCATCGCGCCCATCGTGGAGGCGAAGTACTGGCAGTACCCCTTGTGGCTGGTCTGCAGGAAGTAGACGATCGCCCACTGTTCGGATGGCACGGGCGGCGGCTTGAGCGTGTACGTGAAGTTGCGCGGATCGCGCAGGTGCGCCTCGATCGCCACCGCTGCGTCGTACGGGTTCGCCGTCCCCGCCGTCCACTGCCGCGCCAGGTCCTGGATGTCGGCCGCGCCGTGGCTGCCGTCGTCGTTCAACTGCGTGTAGCCGCCGAGAAACTCGGGATAGTCGGTGCCGGCGGCGCGCAGCTGCGCGGCCGTGGCGGTGGGCACCAGCCCGGTGGTGTGGATCACGGTGCTCGGTGTGAGGTGGCGTTCGGTCTGGACGGCATCGACGGTGATCAGCGAGTCGGCACTCGCGCTGAGACCGCCGATCGCAAACCCAGGAAGCGCCATCGCGTCGGGTTCGCCGGCGAACGCTGCGTAATCCGTGTTGAAGGTGGCCTCCGGCTGCATCTGGATGGTGAGATGCACCGGCTGCACCGCACTCCCGATGCCCCCGTGGGATGTGTTGCGGTCTCGCGGTAGCGCGCCAGCAGCGAAGGGCACGGCATCGACGCCATTGGTGACCGACGCCGGGCCCGAGAGGCGCTGCGGGAACCAGTTGCCGTTGGTGAAGTGCACGTCGTTGACGACGCGCAGGTAGACGGGCGAGCCGCTGTCGGTCGTGTACTGCAGCACCGTGCGCGACTTGACGCTGAGCGGCCCACCGGGCAGCGTCGCCGGGTTGAAGCCCACCGTGCCGGCGCCGCCCGGCGGCGGGCTGCTGCTGTTGCTGCTGGAGTTGCCCGAGCCGTGCGATCCGCCCGCGCCGGAGAAGAGCCGGCCGGAGATGTCGATGGTCGAGAGCGGCGGGATGAGGACGGCGAGCAGCGTGAGCAGGACGGTGGTCCGCCCGACAGAGAGCGCGAATCGCGAGCCGGTGCCCGGCAGCGAGAGCAGGCGCTGCCGGCTCCAGCGCGCCTGCATCGCGCTCAGGTGGGCAGTGGCCACCACCAGCATCGACAGCGACGCGGCGATGGTCAGCGGCAGGCCGACCGCGTCGGGAGCCTTCGTGTTCAGGACATTGGTGGCCAGAACGGCGTAGAGGGGCAGCACAGCGAGGATGCCGCGATGCTCACGCAGCGCCGTCCAGCCCAGCCAGTAGCCGCACACCCAGAGCACGCCGCACAGCCCCACAGTGAACTCCCAGTCGTTGCTCGATCCCAGTCCGCCGATCAGCGCGCCGAAGTACCGGTACGCGGTATGAGCAACGCTGCTGTTGAGCTCGAAGGGCATGGCTGCGACCGTGGCGGGCACGATGGCGGCCGCGGCGAGCACGGGCGCGAGGAGCAGCACCACCCATCGCGGCACGCGCGCCGAGGCCAGCAGCGCTGCCTCGATCACCGCGGTAACCGCTACCACCACGGCGCCGCCGCCGCCGTTCACCCAGCCGCCGGCCAGCACTGCCCACGCGGTCGCGGCCATCAGAGCCGCGCAGAGAACCGGACCGAGCAGCGATACGGAGAGGTTGAGGCGCGAGGCGAGGAGCCCGGCTGGACTGGTCGATGTTCTGACGGCCACGATCGGCTCCGGCTCAGCCGGCCTCGGAAGCGCGATCGCCGACGCCGAGCACGTCGCCGCGGCGCACCACCCACCAGTCGAGGGCCAGCCGCCACGCCGCCGGGATGCGCAGCGCGGGCCCGGGTGCCCCGAAGGACGTCGGCTCCACGAAGATGCAGAGATGGCGCTGGCCGCGCGTGGCCACGTCCACCAGCGCTTCCACCCAGCCGGGGTCGCGATTGGCGGTGATCACCACCAGGCCACCTCGGCCCCGCCAGCCCTCTCCGTGGCGGCGGATGGCGTTGGTGAGCGAGAGATTGCCGTCGTCCTCGGCGAGCGCCAGGTGCTCGAGGATGCGCAGGCGCTGCGTCTCACCGCGGCCCGCGCCGAAGGCCGTGTTCTTGGCGTCGTTGGTGACCAGCCCGACCGCCTGCCCCTGGCGGATCGCCGAATGGCACACGGATGCGGCCAGCGACATCGCGTACTCCAGCGACGACTCGCTGCCCGAGCCGGCGTGGATGCGCCGTTGCAGGTCGAGCATCACCAGGATGTCCGCGCTCTGGCCGGTGGCGAACACCCGGCTCATCAGACGTCCGGTGCGCGCGGTCGACGCCCAGTGAATGCGGCTCAGCCCATCGGCGGGCTGGTGCTCGCGGATCGAGGACACATCCGGCGGAACGTCGACGGGACGTCCGCTGCGCACGTCGGCAAGGTTCCCGCCGGCCCATTGCGGTGCGATGCCCTGCAGTGGATGGATCGCTGGATAGACGATGACCTCACTCTTCGGCGCCACCAGGATGCGTCGCGGAAAAAGGCCGAACGGATCGCCGAGCCTGGCTTCGAGGGGGCCGAAGTGGTGGCGGCCGCGGCGCGTGAACGTCCCCCGCGCTTTCCACGTGACACTGCCGCTCGCCGCCAGCGCGAAGGCGCGGCCGGGTGAGTACCCGGCGAGCTTGGTGTTGTCGTACACCTCGCAGTACGGCAGGCGCAGTGCGCTGCCGTTGCGCACCCTGAACGTCTCCTCGAACTGCTCACCCATCATGTACGAGCCCTTGGGCGAATCGCGGAACACGCGGACGCGGCGCGCCAGCGAGCGCGACCAGAAGAACGCGACGATGAGCAGCAGCACCAACACGTAGGCCAGCGTGTACGCCAGGCGGACGCCGGTGATCCCGGCGAAGAACGCGAGCACCGCGATGGTGGCGAGCAGCGGGACCCGCGCGGTCATCTGTGACTGTCTCTATCAGGCGAGCCGGCGACCCGCCATCGGCACCATCTCCGCATCGAGAATGTCGTCGACCACCGATGCGGCGGTGAGCCCGCGCAGCTCTGCGTTGGGCCGCAGCATGACCCGGTGCGTGAGGACGTGCGGCGCCAGCGTCTTGATGTCGTCGGGGAGGACGAAATCGCGGCCTGACATCGCCGCTCGAGCCTGGCCGGCGTGCAGCAACCCGAGGGCCCCACGCGGCGATGCGCCGAGCGCCACGTCGGGATGCTCGCGCGTGCGCTGCACGAGGCGGACGCAGTAGTCCTTCAACGACGCATCGCAGAAGACCGCGGTGCACGCGTTCTGCGCGTCGGTCACCTCGCGCGCGTTGGTGACCGGCTCGAGTGCGGGCAGCGGGCTCGCCGACTGGAAACGGTCGAGCATCGCCACCTCCTCATCACCCGGCAGGTACCCGAGCCGGATCTTGAGCAGGAAGCGGTCGACTTGCGCCTCGGGCAGAGGAAACGTTCCACCCAGCTCGATGGGGTTCTGCGTGGCCATGACGATAAAGGGCTCGGGGAGGGGGTACGTCGTGCCGTCGACTGTGACCTGCCACTCCTCCATGGCCTCGAGCAGCGCCGACTGCGTCTTCGGGGTCGCCCGGTTGATCTCGTCCGCCAGGAGCACCTGGGTGAAGACGGGGCCACGGCGGAACTCGAAGCTCTGCGCCTGCGGGTTGTACATGCTCACACCGATGACGTCACCGGGCAGCAGGTCGGGCGTGAACTGCACTCGCTCGAATGAGCACCCCGTGGCTCGGGCGAGCGTTNNNGCAGGTGGCCCCGACACAGCAGTCCGATGATGCAGAGCTCGATCTCCGGCCCCTTTCCGACGATCACCGTGCCCACGCCCTCCCTGAGGCGGCGGGCGATGCCCTGTACGTCGAGGCTCATCTGGACTCCTCATCCCCGGCCGGCCTGCCGGCCGTACGGATCTGACCTGAGTATAGGTGGGACAGTCACAGGCCCCTATCTCACGCTATAGTCTGCAATAGTCCGCGTAGAGAACGGCACAAGCGCGTCAAGCCGGTGTATAAACGGACTACCACCTGGCCCTATTGCGATTACAGGCCCGGTTCAGTGGAGTAGGAGGAAGCGGAGATGGCGGAGACCGACGAGGAGATCCTCACGACGGGGGAGGCGGCGGCGTTGTGTGGAGTCTCGCGCTCGACACTACGCAGAGCCGTTGCGCAGGGTCACCTTCAAGCCTGGCACACGCCAGGGAAGCACCTGCGCTTCACTCGCTCCGCCTGCCTGGAGTTCGCGCGCTCGCTGGGGCGCGTGGACCTGATCGGTCAGCCGTACACCGGCATCGCGCAACCGGTCAACAGCCCGGTCGCCGCTTCAAGGTAAGGCGCTACCGCCTTCCTGAGAGGAGACCGCCGACCGAGCCTGCAAACAGCGCGAGCAGGTCGCCGCTGACCACCGCGCCGAGATTCATCGGTCCCAGGTCGATCAGGTGGTGCCCGCCGACGCTGATGAAGTGGGCGACCAGCAGTGACTCCTGCACGAACTGCCAGATGGCCCCGACGGCGATGAACCCGATGGCCACGACGGTGCCCTGGTAAAGACCGAAGCGACCGGCCAGGCGCGCCGCCAGCCAGCCCCCGAAGATCACCGCCACGAAGGTCGAGACGCCCACCACGCCGCCGTCGGCGTGCTGCTGTCCCGCCGGCCCGAACGCGACATTGGCGATGAGCAGGCCGAGATTGCTGATCAGGAGCAGCAGCGCCTCACCGGCAAGCAGGCCGATAGCGCAGTGACGCCAGGAGATGGTGCGCACCGTCCGCTCGGCGACTGCCGGCCCAGCCGACGACGTCCGCACCACGGTCCGAGGCGCCGGGCGCGGGCTCACCTTGCGTCTGGCCCGCCGTCTGGACATCGCGCCGAGTATACGAACCTGTTGCTGCACGGCCGCGGCCCCGGCCTGCTGCGCCGCTGACCCCTACTGTGGCCCGCGGATGACCACGCTGACCGCGCCCGACGTCGCCGTGGCGACCAGGGGCACCGGCGCGTCGCGCGCCCGCCGGCTGGCCGAGCTGCTCTCCGATCCCTGGCGGGCGCTCGGCGTCGCAGTGGTCCTGCTGGTTGCGGTGGTCGGCCTGGATGCGCTCGGCGATCCCGACGTGTGGTGGCACCTGCGGCTCGGCCAGTGGATCGTCGACAACCACCGCATTCCCACCACCGAGCTCTTTTCATACACGGCGCACGGGCATCCGCTCCTGGCGCACGAGTGGCTCTCCGATACGCTCTTCGCGCTGCTGGCCGGCGCAGGCGGTCTGTTCCTCGTGGCGCTGGTCATGGGCGCGGTTGCCTGGAGCGCCATGCTGGCCACGGCGCTTCGCGGCCGCGCTCGCGGCGCGGGGCCGCTGGCGCTGGCCCTCGGCCTCGCGCTCGGCGCCAAAGCGGCGCAGCCCGTGCTGGGCACGCGTCCCCAGGTTTTCACCGTCGCGTTGGTGTGCTGGACGCTGTGGCTCGCCGAGTCGTATCTCCGCGACGGTGGACGGCGTCGCTGGCTGCTGCCGCCGCTGTTCCTGCTCTGGGCGAACCTGCACGCGGGATTCCTTGCCGGACTGGGCATTCTGACGCTGCTGCTCGCCGTCGAGACCCTGCGGCGACGGCTGCAGCCGCGCGCCGCCATCGCGGCGGATCACCTGCGCGGCCTCGCTGCCGCGATCGGCGCATCCGTGCTGGCCGCGTGCGTGAACCCCGCAGGTCCGCTGCTCTATCGATTCGCGGTGATGACCACGGCAACGGAGGGGCAGAAGAGCATCATCGAATGGCAGTCGCCCAACTTCCACGATCCAGGGATGTGGGCGCTGCTGGCATTGCTGGTGACGCTGGCCGCGCTGCCGGCGCTCGGCGGCAGGCTGGATGTGCGCGACGCCGCCCTCGCGGCCGCGGGCACCGCGATGGCATTGCTGGCGGTGCGCAACACCGCCGTCTGTGTCGTCCTGGTGACACCGGCGTGGATGGCCATGGCTGGCGAGGTTGGTCGCAGGCATGTGCCGCTGCGGACGAGGGCGAGGGCCGGGCCGATCATGGTCGGCGCCACGGTGATCGGCACTGCGCTGCTGGCCGTGACGTATGCCGGGCTGCGCACCCAGACCGCCGCGTCATCCACTGGAGTCGCCGCAGCCTACCCGTCGTGCGCGACGACCGTGCTCCTGCGCGCGCCCGAATCGCAGCGTGTGTTCACCAGCTATGGGACCGGCGGCTTCGTCATCGACCGCCTCTGGCCGCACGCCGCGGTGTACGAGTACGGAGAGTCCATCTCCCTGGGCACCACCGTGTTCGCCGACTACCTGCGCATCGCCGCCGGCGCACAGACCTCCCCCACAGCGATGCAGCTGCTCGACGCGAGTCGAACGACCGCGGTGCTGTTCCCCAAGAGCGACCTCACCGCCGAGCTCGACGCCGCGCCTGGATGGTTGCGGGTCCTCGACGACCACGGCATGCTCCTGTACGTCCGGGGAGACGCGTCCTGGGCCGCCGGCCCGGCGTGCTCGTCGAGCGCCGCTCACACCGGCTGAGGCGTCAGACCGCGCGCGCCTCCGGTGCATGACCGGCGTGATTGGCGTAGAAGCGCTGCACCTCCGCGATGCTGAAGTTGGGAATGGGGTCGTACCAGTCCCATGACACCGCGGCGAACGGCACCGTCATCGTCGACCAGGGCAGGATGATCACCTTGGGATAGGGAACCAGCCCTTCAGGGTCCTTGGGCAGGCCCTTGTACCACGTACGCAGCTTCTGGAATTCGGTGCTGCAGCCCGACGGACAGTTGTAGAGCACGGCGATGTACCCGTGTTCCAGGTTGTGCACCCAGAACTCCGCGGGTATCTCGCGGTCGTACGCGCCGGTCTGGATCGGGGCTGTGCCGTAGCCGAGGTTGTAATGACATCCGCTGGTGGGCGGGTTGTGGTCGTACGTCACCTTCATGCCCTGCTCCACGTGCATGTGCGGCATCTCGTTGATGGCCTGCCCGACCGGCGGCATGGTGTTCACGCGTGGCGGGCTGGGACTGTACGGAGTGGCACCTGCCGTCGCGCACGTGGAGTTGCCGACAAACTTGACCGAGGGCACTGCGCTCGCGGACGGTCCCGAGCTGCCGCAGGCGGCAAGCGTGAAAATGATTCCGAGGGCGGGCGCCAGCGGCACGAGGAACTTGCGCACACTGCCACTGTACCAAGCAATCGGCTCGTTGCAGGCCTGTCCGCGTAGTAGGGTCGGCTGGATGCGTTTGATCGGCCTCACCGGCGGCATCGCCACCGGCAAATCGACGGTTGCGCAGATGCTGCGCGATCGTGGAGCCACCGTCATCGACGCGGACGAGCTCGCCCGCGAGGCGGTACGCCCGGGGACTCCGGCGCTTGCGGAGATCGTGGCGCGCTTCGGCGATCGCGTCGTCGATACGGCCGGCGAGCTGGACCGCGCAGCGATGGCCGACATCGTGTTTACCGACGCCGCAGCACGGCACGACCTGGAGCGGATCACGCATCCGCGTGTGATCGAGCTGATGCAGCAGGGAATCGCCGACGCCTTCGCCAGGGACGCGCCGATCGTCGTGGTCGACGTGCCGCTCCTCTTCGAGACCGGTAGAGACGACATGTTCGAGGGCGTCCTGCTGGTGCACGCGGCGCCGGCGGTACAGGTGCGGCGGCTGCTCGTCCGCGATGGCTTGAGTGAGGTGGCGGCGCAGCAGCGACTCGACGCGCAACTGCCGATCGATCAGAAACGCAACCGTGCGACGTGGGTCATCGAGAACGGGGACAACCTCGCCGACACCGAGCGCCAGGTGGCCGCATGGTGGGACGAGGTTGTCGGCAACAGTGGCTGAAACGCCCGCGGTTACGCAGCCGCGCTGAGGCGTCGGTGTGCGGAGGCGCCATGACCTGCGGCGATGGCTTCGACGACGTGCCTGGCGTCACGGCCCGCGCCCATGATCGTTGACGAGGTCATGGCGTAGAGGAAGCGCAGGCCGAGGAAGTACAGCCCCGGCTCGACGCTGACGACGCCACGCTCGTGCATCGGGTCTCCCTGCTCGTCGAAGACGGGCAGATCGATCCAGGAGAAGCCGGGATGGAATCCCGTGCACCAGATGACGTTGGCGACCGCAACCGTTCGCCCGTCGTCGGTGACGGGAAGACCGTCACGCACGGCGGTGACCCGACCGACACGCTGCACGCCGGCGGCAAGCACGTCCTTCGGCTTGACACGGATCCACGGATCGCCGTGATGCAGCATCTTGGGTCGCAGCTTGCGACCGACCGGTGTGCCGAGCGTCAGCACGCGGTGCCCGACGAAGCGTACCAGCCGAAGGAGCAGGACGGACGCCACCCTGGTCTCGATGCGAAAGGGCACATGTCCGATCTCGGTACCGGCGAGCAGCACGGGGCGGCTGCGGGCGAGTTCCATCGCGATCTCGCTCGCCGAATTGCCTGCACCGACAAGCAGCACGGGTCCGTCTTTCAGCTGCGCCGGGTTGCGATAGGCGCCGGAATGCAGCTAGCGGATATCCGCGCTCAGCAGCTCGGCGAACGCCGGCACGCGGTGCCGCTGGAAGTCGACCATCGCCACCACAACGTGGTCCGCCACGATCTGCGTGTCGCCCGCGGAGACAACCAGCCCCTGCCCGTTGCGCCACAGGCGGTCCACGCGCACTCCGGTGCGGACCGGCAGCGCGAAACGGTTCGCATACGCCTCGAGGTAGTCAGCCATCGCATCCTTGGTGGGAAACGACCGGCCGTGTGCGGGAAAGGGCATCCCGGGCAGCCCGTCGTAGCGGGCCGGGGTGAAGAGACGCAGCGAGTCCCAGCGGTTGCGCCAGGAATCGCCGATGCGCTGGTTCGCCTCGAGGATGACGCACGGCACCCCGCGCCGCGACAGGTGATAGCCGGCAGCGAGGCCGGCCTGCCCTCCGCCCACGACCACGGTGTTGATGCGCTCCGTCTTCACGGTGCTGTTCATCGCTCGACCTCCATACGGTGCTGACGTTGACGGCGCCAGGTCAGGCTACGGACAGCGAGCCGTCACCGCATCGAATGAATCGTCCAAATCGCCGGCGCCCGGCACATGGGTATTTCTATGTACCCGCCGCCCGCGATGGCCGCGCCGTCAGACGATGCGGTGCTTGTACGCGTGCGCGGTCGCGGCGGCGCGCGAGGTGATGCCGAGCTTGGTGAAGATGTTGCTCACGTGGCGGGCGACGGTCTTCTCGCTGATGAAAAGCGTCGTGGCGATGGCGCGGTTGGTCTTGCCTTCCGCCAGCAGGCGCAGCACTTCGACCTCGCGCCCGGTCAGGCCACCCGATAGCGAAGTCACAGGTGCACCGGCCAGGTCGTCGACGCGCGCCGCGTCCGGCGCCGCGCCGAGGCGGATGAACACCGTCCGCGCCGCGCGCAGCTCCATCCCGGCGCTGTCCTCATCGCCCATCGCCCGGCAGGCAAGCCCGATCAGCACACGGCTGCGCGCACTCTGGTACGGCGCGTCCAGCGCCTGCCATGTGGACCAGGCGCGGCGCAGAGGCCCGAGCGCAGCCTGCGCATCGCCGGCGGCGAGTAACGTGGCGCCGCCGGCGTCGTCGGCGACCGCGCGCGCATGTTCAGCATCGAGCATCTCGGCGATCGACGCGAGCTCGGCGGCGGCGCGTTGCGCCGCATCGTGGTCCCCGGCCGCAAGAGCGATCTCCACCGCCGCGGGCAGGAGGCGCCCGCGTCCAGCGACGTCGTTCGTCTCACCGGCTGCACGGCGTATGGCCGCTTGTGCGGCGGTCAGATTGCCCTGCGCCAGCCGCAGCAGCGCAAGGCCCGGCTGCGGCGGTCTCCCCGCCTCGTTGGCGCGCTGGAACGCGCCCTCCGCCTCCCTGTGCTCGCCGCGCAACCGATGCAGCTCGGCGATGACGTAGTGGGCGTCGCCCATCGCCGGTCGCTCGCCGGCGGTCAGCTGCTCGCACGCATGCTGTGCCTCGCCGAGCGCATCCACCCAGTCACCGTGCAGCTGCATGATCTCGGCCCGGTGCACCAGGCATCGGCCTCGGAATGGCACCAGGTCGGGTTGCGCTTCGCACCAGCGTGTCAGCGCCTCTGTCCACTCCTGCGCACGGCGCAGGTCGAAGATCTCCCGGCAGGTGACGATGACGAGGCAGTACATGCTGCCGGCGAGGACCGGCGACACGTCGCCCGCTGTGATGCTGATCATGATCTCGTCGAGCAGCGCGATGCCCTGCCGCGTCTGCCCGCTGCGGATCAGCGCGCGGCCGCGGCCCAGGCGCGCGAACATCATCAGATCGGGATCGCGAAAGCGCTGTGCGGTTTCGCTGGCACGCTCGAACAGCTCGCGCGCGGCGTCGACATCGCCGCCGCCCTCGACGGCGCCGATGGCGTCCGGGAGCAGCAGGTAGCCCCGCTCGACGCAGTCGAGCCCGCTTTCGTCGAGCAGGCGCTGCGCGCGGGCGAACCACCCGCTGGCCTGGGCCATCTCCTCGCGATCCATCAGGCCGTACGCGAGCCAGAAAGCGCACCGCACCGCGCGGGCAGCCTCACCGTGACGGAGCCAGTCCTGATGGGCACGCGCCCAGGCGGCGGCGCTCGGCTCATCACGCCCGGTCAGCGCTGCTGCCACCGCGAGCCGCTCCAGGTCCTCGCCGCCAAGTTGCGCCTGCGCATCTGCCGCTGTCAGCAACGCGTACGCGTCCGCCCACGCCGCTCGCTCGAACGCCTCCCGGCCCGCAGCGGCGTGCGTGTCTGCAGTCATAGGTCCCGTCAGCCGGCCAACCCCTTCAGCAGCAAGGCGAGCAGCTGCTCCTCGTCGCGCTCGAATGCCGCTGCGTCGCGGCGCGGCAGGGTGCCGATGACGTAGCCGGTGAGCACCATCTCGGCCGCGCCGAAGATCACGTAGCTGGCCAGCTTGGGATCGATGTCCTCGTGCACCTCGCCCTTGTCGCGCGCCTCGCTGATCATCGACTCGATGGCGTCGAACGCGACCATGACCGTGCCGATGTCGTGCGACTCGAGGAACTCGTACGACCGGCTGATCTCGTTGATCATGATGGTCATCAGGTCGGGCTCACGGCGGTAGATCTCCACCCAGAAGTGCACGAGCCGGCCCATGCGCTCCTGGAACGCCAGCGGCATGCTGCCCACCTCGCGCAGGTACGCGACGTATTGCGACCAGCGCTCCGAGAAGATGGCGCCGAGGATGTCGTCCTTGTTGTGAAAGTAGTGATACACGAGGCCGTAGGCGATCCCGGCGTGTTCGGCGATGTCGGCCACGCGAGCCCCGTGGAAGCCGGAGCGCGCGAACACCTCCGTGGCGGACGCGAGGATGCGCTCGCGCGTGTGCGCGCTGCGCTTGCTGCGCGGCGCGCGGCGCGAGCGTGAGCGGTCGACGTCGACGCTCACGCGATTGCGCCCTCGGCGCGCAACGAGGTGAGCGCCGGTTCGTCGTAGCCCGCCTCGCGGAGCAGCTCGTCGGTGTGCTCACCCCAGCCTGGCGGGTGCCGTCGCACCGCCATGGGCAGGTCGCTGAAGTGCAGCGGGAATCCGCATTGCGCATCGCTGCCGCCCACGCCGGGGTCGAGGCGCATGCCGCGGTGCAGAACCTGCGGGTGCTCGAACACCTCGTCGATGTGCAGCATTGGTTCACAGCAGACGTCGCGGCCGGCCAGCTCCGCCATCCATTCGGCGCGGGTACGCGTGCGCAGCAGCGCCTCGACATCAGCAACCACGCGCGTCGCGTCAGCGCCCGAAGCAAACCCGGCGTCCGCGTGCTGCGGGAGACCGATCGCCTCCACGAAGGCGCGCCAGAACTTCGGCTCGAGTGCGCCCACCGCCAGGTGACCGTCCGCGCAGGGGTAGATGCGATAGCAGGGATGGCGGCCGTTCAGGCTCAGCGTGGCGGGGCCGGGCACCTCGCCGGTGGCGAAGTACACGGCCGCATGGGGGGCGAGCCAGCTCACCAGGCCGTCGGTCATGGCGATGTCGCAGTGCTGGCCGGTACCGCTGCGTGCGCGCTGCCAGAGCGCGACCATGATGGCGAACGCCGCGTGCAGTGCGCCCCCGCCCAGGTCACCGGCCTGGATACCGGGCATCGCCGGGTCGCCCTGCGCCCCGGCGGTCAGGCCGAGCACCCCGGCGATCGCCGCATAGTTGAGGTCATGACCGGCACGATCACGATACGGTCCATCCTGGCCGTAACCGCTGATGCTGCAGAGGATGAGTCTCGGGTTGACCCCGCGCAGCGTGGCGTAGCCGATTCCAAGCCGTTCCATGACCCCGGGGCGGAAGCTCTCCACCACCACGTCGGCGGCGCCTGCCAGGCGCAGGAACGCCTCCCTGCCGGCGGGATTCTTGAGGTTCAGCCTGATGGATCGCTTGTTGCGGTTGAGCGGCGCGAACATCGCGGACTCCTCGCCGGACAGTGGCGGCATCCAGCGCAGGTAGTCGCCGGACTCGGTGTCCTCCACCTTGATGACATCAGCCCCGCAGTCGGCCAGCAGCAGCGTGCAGAAGGGACCCGGGAGCAACCGGGTGAGGTCGAGGATGCGCACGTCGTCGAGTGCCAGCACGGTCGCGCGAGTGTAGCAATGAGTTCGTCGCGAGATGGCCCACCAGCCGCTGTGCTACCTTCGCGGAAGGCGCCATGGTCACGAACGAAGACGTGGTACGCACCCTGGAGCGGATCGCCGACCTGCTCGAAATCCGCGGGGAGAACGTCTACAAGGTGCGTGCATACCGGCAGGCCGCGGTGCAGGTTGAGAACCTCGGCGAATCCATCGCCGACGTCGCCGCCGGCGAGGGCGGCCTGGTCAGCCTGGCCGGATTCGGCCCGGCGATCGCAGAGAAGGTGAGCGACCTGCTGCAGAGCGGGCGTCTGGCATTCCTGGAGGAGCTGGAAGCCGAGGTGCCGCCCACGCTGCTGGCGCTGTGCGCCCTGCCGGGAGTCGGTCCGCGCACCGCCGCGCTGCTGTGGCGCGAGGCGGGCATCACGCGGCTCGAGGAGCTCGACGCGGCAGCGCACAGCGGCACGCTGCAGGGCATCCCGCGCCTCGGCGCGAAGAGCATCGAGCGCATCGTCGCGGCGCTCGACTCGCAGCGTGACCGGGGCGCCAAGACGCGCCGCGCGCGCGCCGACGTGCAACCCATCGTCGACGAGCTCACCGGCGTGCTCCGCGCGCTTCCCGAGGCCGCCATGGTCGAGGCTGCAGGATCGTTCCGGCGCCGGCGTGAGTCCATCGGTGACCTCGACATCGTGGTGGCAACCGCCACGCCGTCGAAGGTGCTCGTCGCGTTCAGCGCATTGCCGCAGGTGGAGCGCGTGCTGATGTGCGGCGACACCAAGAGCTCGGTCGAGGTCGCGTCTGGGTTCCAGGTGGACTGCCGCGCGGTGAGCGTCGCGCAGTTCGGTGCGGCGATGCAGTACTTCACCGGCTCGCAGGCGCACAACGTGCGACTCCGCGGCCGCGCGTTGCGCATGGGACTGACGCTCAATGAATACGGCGTCTTCCGCCTCGACGGCGGCGAGCGCATCGCCGGCGCCACCGAGGAAGATGTGTACGCCGCGCTCGGTCTGCGCTGGATACCGCCGGAGCAGCGCGAGGATCGCGGTGAGATCGAGGCTGCGGTCATCGACGACGTCGCGCTCGCCGGTGCCGCGGTGCAGACGGTGCTACCCAGGATCTGAGCCGAGATGGAAGAGCTGGTCATAAAGGTCCCGGCGCCGTTCAGCGGCGTTGACGACGTCGGCTTCAGCGCGCGCTACCCGGCACAGCCGAACAGCGAGCGGCTGCGCGACGTGCCCTTCATCGTCGAGGGACCGCCGCGCCCGATGCACATCCTGGTGGAGCGGCTGGCCCTGTTCGCGGAGAAGGACCGTCTGCTCGGCCCCACCGGTGACGACGATGCATACCTCTGGACGCAGCCGGTGCAGCTCACCGACGAGGTGTGCGTCATCGCGTTTCGCGACCGCAGCCTGGTGCCCGGCGTACAGCTGCTGGACTCCGAGACGCAGGAGCGCACGCACCGCAGCTACATCTGGAACCTCGTCCGTCCGCTCGCTTTCACGTTCCTGCGCGACTGCGTCCGCATCGGCGGTTTGCGCCTCGCCGACCGCATTGCCGTGGTCATGGACACCGGCCGGCCGCCGCTCATCGACCTGGAGTTGCAGCGGACCTCGATCACACCGGAGAACGGCAGCCTGCTGCTCTTCGCGAGCTGAGGCGAGACGGCGCCGTCGGGGCGGCCGCCCCTATGAGGGAACGGGTGTGAACAGCTGGGTGGGCGTCGGCGTGGCCGGCGCGGGCGTCGGCGTGGTGCCCGGTGCAGGGGTCGGCGTCGGCGCGCGCGTCGGCGGAAGCGGCGGGGTGGGGCAGTGTGCCAGCGCCGGGTTGAACGGGGTCGCCGATGGGGTCGGCGAGGGCGTGGCGGTGGCCGTGGGCGAGGCGCTCGCCGACGCCGCGGTGCTCGGCGTGGCCGAGGCGGTCGGCGTCACCACGTAGGGCGTGAAGGAAGGACAGGGCTCGAGCGTCGCCGAGGGCGGCGCATGCGCGCCGGCGATCACCAGCGAGATGGCCACAGCGATGGCGCCGACCAGGACGGTGACCACGAAGGTGATCGCACCCCACTCACGGCGGAACGAGCTCATGCGGCGGCCATCGCCAGCGCGCCGCTGACGGCCTCGCGAAATCGCGGGTCATTCCGGGCCAGCCGAATGCTGGTGGCCAGCCAGCCGGCCGGGGTGCCCACGTCGAGCAGGTCGCCCTCGAATTCCACGCCCCACACGTCGCCCTTCGCCAGGAGCGCAGAGAGCCCGTCGGTGAGCTGTATCTCTCCGAGCGCCCCGGGCGTCGTCTGCCGCAGCGCGGCGAAGATGTCGGGCGTGAGCACGTAGCGCCCCATCACGGCCAGGTCGCTCTTGGCTTCCCCGGCGGGCGGCTTCTCGACCAGGCCGCGGATGCGGTGGAGGCGGCCGCGGGTCTCGACGACATCGGCGCAACCGTACCGGGAGATCTGGTCGTTGGGAACACGCATGAGCGCCAGGACGGGCGTGCCCAGCTCGCGGTGCGCGTCACGCAGCTGCTCGAGCACGGGTGGATCGGCGATCGAGAGGTCGTCGGGGAGCATGCACAGGAAGGGCTGGTCGCCGACGGCGGCGGCCGCGCAGAGCACCGCGTCGCCCAGGCCGCGCGGCTCCCTTTGCCGCGCCACCGTGATGCGAGCCAGGCTGCCCGCCCGGCGCACCGCCTCGAGCTCCTGGTGCTTGCCGCGCTCGATGAGGATGCGCTCGAGACTGGGATTGGGCCTCAGGTGCTCGGCCAGCTCGTTCCTGCCCTCGGCGAGCACGAGAACGATCTCGCCGGCGCCGGCGGCCACCGCCTCCTCGACGGCCCACTGGATCACCGGCCGGTCGAGCACCGGTATGAGCTCCTTGGGCATCGCCTTGGTGGCGGGCAGAAATCGCGTCCCCAGCCCGGCGGCCGGGATCACGCATATGTGCGGCTCCACGGCGGCGCATTGTCGCCGGTCAGAGCGCGCATGTGCTCCGCCGCTGCCTCGTCGTTACCCTTTCGCGCAATGCTCGACGTACGCAGCACGATTGCAGACGCGCTACGCAGTGCTCTTGACGCATTGGGCGCCGGCCCCGATGTGGAGGCGGTTGTCGAGCGCTCGAAACGCCCGGAGTACGGCGACTGGTCGACACCCGTGGCGCTGGCGGCCGCCCGCGTGCTGCGCCGCAACCCGCAGCAGATCGCCGCCGATCTGCGTGACCGCCTGGCGGCGGCACCGATCGACGCCGTCCGGGCGTGGACCGTGAGCGCGCCCGGATACGTGAATGCGCACCTGAGCGATGCAGTCTGGGCGCCGGCAGTGATCGACAACGCCCTGCAGCTGGCCGCGTCGATCGCGCTCCCGATGCCCGCGGGCCACAGCGTCTCGCCGGGCAAGACACTCGTCGAGCACACCGCCACCAACCCCAACAAGGCGGCGCACATCGGCCACCTGCGCAACGCGTGCATCGGCGACACCGTGGCCCGCGTGCTGCGCCGCACCGGCCACCAGGTCGAGGTGGACAACTACATCGACGACACCGGCGTGCAGGTCGCCGACGTCACCGTGGGGATTCGCGACCTGGGCATGCAGCCGGACCCGGACGAGCCCTTCGACCAGTTCTGCTCGCGCGTATACGTGGAGGTGTCGCGTCGTTACGAGACCGAGCCGGCGCTGCTGCAGCGGCGGCAGGCGGTGCTGCACGACCTGGAGCACGGCGGCGGAGAGGTGGCGGAGTTCGTCAAGGACCTGGCCCGGCGCATCGTCGATGCGCACCTCGCCACCATGCGCCGCTTCGACATCGAGTACGACCTGCTCACGTGGGAGTCCGACATCATCGGTCTTGGATTTCTCGAGCGCGCGCTGGAGCTGCTGCGCGCGGCCGGCGCCATCGTCCACGCGGAGAGCGGCAAGCATGCCGGCTGCTGGGTCATGCCGCCCGAAGGCCTCGGCGCCGACACCGACGATGACGAGACGAAGGTTTTGGTCAAGTCGGACGGCATCGCCACCTACACCGCCAAGGACATCGCCTACCAGCTCTGGAAGTTCGGGCTGCTCGGGCTCGACTTCCACTATCACCGCTGGAGCGCCGCCGACGAGCACGGTCCGACCACGACGTCGACGCACGCGCACACGGACGCCGTCGCGGCTACGTTCGGCCGCGCGCAGCGCGTCATCAACGTCATCGACGCGCGTCAGGCGTATCCGCAGTCGATCGTGCAGCGCGCGCTGCGACGGCTCGGGCATGAGCGCGAAGCCGGCAACTCGATCCACCTTGCCTACGAGGTGGTGGCGCTGACACCCGCGGCGGGCAAGGTGCTCGGCATCGACGTCGAGGCCGGCCGCGAGGTGGTCGCCCTGAGTGGACGCAAGGGCATCGAGGTGCGCGCAGACGATCTTCTCGACCGCGCCATCGAGCACCTCAGCGCGAAGGCGCGCGATGCGCAGACCGCGCACGCCGTCGCCGCCGGCGCGGTCCGCTACTACCTGCTGAAGTTCTCGCTGACGCAGATCATCGCCTTCGATTTCGATGAGGCGCTGCGGACCACCGGAGATACGGGCGTATACCTGCAGTACGCGCACGCGCGCGCCGCCGGCATCCTGCGCAAGGTCCCGGATGAGGCCAGGGATGCCGCATTGCCGACCCGCCTCGAGCCCGTCGAGCGTGCGCTGCTGCACCTCATCGACGGGTACCGTCTGGCGCTCGCCGAGACCGCCACGGCGCTCTCGCCGTCGATCCTGACCGTGTACGCGTTCTCGCTTGCGTCGGCGCTCAGCGATTTCTACGAGCACACGCCGCCGGTGATACGTGAGGAGGACCCAGTTGTGCGCAGCTTCCGGCGGCGGCTGGTGGATGCGACGCGTGCCACACTCGCCGACGCGCTGCACGCCTTGGGGATGGCCGCGCCCGACCAGGTCTAGAACCACGACGCGGGGGCAACGCGAGCGCGCATCTATAATCGCGATCTGCTGCGCGCCCCGTTCGTCTAGTGGCCCAGGACACCGCCCTCTCAAGGCGGAGATCATCGGTTCGAATCCGATACGGGGTAGGTCGCGACCCGGACAAGACCGCGCGGTCACCGTCAGGGGTATTGTGTCTCCGGCTCCACAGGCAGGAGCTGCGAACTGCTTCCGCCAGCAAGCGTGAGGGTGTCGGGTATGCGCTTCATCAGAATCAGTCGCGTGGCACGGTACGGTGCTGTGCTCGGTGTGGCCGCGGTGGCTGCGGCATGCGGGGGTGGCGGCACTTCATCACCATCGTCTGGTGGCGCTTCCATCCCCGCCGGCCTCAGCGTGAAATCGTTCGACGCCAGCTTTTCGGTGATGAGCTCGCTCAAGGGTCTCACCGCCGCGGGCAAGGGATTGGTTGGGGTCATCCTCCCCGACACGACCTCATCCACCCGCTACGTGAACTTCGACGCTCCCTACCTCATGAAGGCGTTCACCTCGGCCGGGTACTCCTCGTCGGACTTCAAGATCGACAACGCCCAGGGCAGCGACGCGACGGAGCTCGCCGACGCGCAGTCGGACGTCACGCTCGGCGCCACCGTCCTGGTATTCGACCCGCTGAACAGCACTGTCGGGGCGCAGATCCAGTCGTATGCCGCGGCGCACGGCGTCGCGACGATCAGCTACGACC
>VBJV01000056.1:0-4053 GCA_005879785.1 Chloroflexota bacterium | reverse complement strand
GCAGGTCGGCAAGCTCATCGGTCAGGGATTCGTCGACTGCGTGACCGCCTGGGGCGTGAGCAACCCGCAGGTCTTCGAGCTCGACGGCGGCGAGGACACCGACCCGAACGCCGTGTCGTTCGCCCAGGGCTACAACTCGGTGATCTGGGGCAGCGAGACGACGCCGCTGCACCCGCCGATGACCAACAGCAAGGGGTACACGCTGGTCGGCGACCAGATCACCCCGGGCTGGACCAACTCCACCGGCGGCACCATCTTCCAGCAGCAGTTCACGGCTCACTCGAACATCAACGCAACCGTCGAGGCGAATGACGGCCTGGGCAACGCGGTCATCACCGTGCTCAAGAACTCGGGCGTCGCCGCCAAGAAGATTCCGACCACGGGACAGGACGCGACCCTGCAGGGCATGGGCAACATCCTCCAGGGCTATCAGTGCGGCTCGGTGTACAAGCCGATCTATCTCGAGGCACAGGACGCGGTGGCGCTGGCCACCATCCTGCGGGCCAGCAAAACCCCGCCGTCCGCGCTGGTCAACAGCGCCACCAAGCCTCCGTCCGGAGTCGCCGGCACCCAGCAGCCAGCCTCGCTGCTGACGCCCATGTGGGTCGACGTGTCGAACATGGCGTCGACGGTCATCAAGGACAAGTTCGTGGACGCGGCAGCACTCTGCTCCGCGGTTGGGGCCAGCGCCTGCAGCGCGGCGCACATCACCCCGTAGCCAACGCCAGCGTGACGCCGTGAGCGATGCGAACGTCGCCAGGGCCGGCGCGCAGCCGAACGCGGCTGCGCCGCCGGCCGGCGAGGCGCGCCTGCAGGTGCGTGCTCTCGGCAAGCATTTCGGCGCCGTGCAGGCTCTGTCGGATGTCGACCTGGACCTGCCGGCGGGGCAGGTGACCGCCCTCTGCGGCGACAACGGCGCGGGCAAGACGGTGCTGACCAAATGCATCGCCGGCATCTTCCAGGCAGACCAGGGGCAGATCCTCTGGGAAGGCAAGCCCGTCCACATCCGCAGCCCGCGCGATGCCGCGCACCTCGGCATCGAAACCGTGTACCAGGATCTCGCCCTGGCGGACAACCTCGACATCGTCCAGAACATGTTCCTGGCGCGTGAGCGCCTGCGCGGCGGGCTCCTCGACGAGGACGCGATGGAGCGCGACGCCGCCGAAACCCTGGCCAGCCTGCGCGTGACCACGGTGCGATCGATTCGCCAGCCCGTCGGCTCGCTCTCCGGTGGCCAGCGGCAATCGGTGGCGGTGGCGAAGGCCGTGATGTGGAACTCCAAGCTGGTGCTGCTCGACGAGCCCACGGCTGCTCTCGGTGTCGTCCAGACGAAGATGGTGCTCGACCTGGTGCGCCGCCTCCGTGACCGCGGCCTGGCGGTGATGGTTATTTCCCACAACTTGAACGACGTGTTCGAAGTGGCCGACCGCATTGCCGTCCTGTACCTGGGCCGGATGGTGATCCAGGACGCGGCGTCGGCCTTCGACCGCCAGCGCGTCGTCCAGTACATGACCAGCGGAGGCACCAATGGCTCGGGTTGAGGTGCCGGAACTCCCGCCCGATCCCACCGCGGCGACCAAGGTGGCCGAGCTCGAGGTCCCGCCGGAGATCGTGGCGCAGACGCTCGGCGAATACCTGCGTGCATGGGCGGCCCGGGTCCGCGCCGGTGACAGCGGCGTGCTGCCTGTCATCGCCGGCCTTGCGGTCATCACCGTCGTTTTCCAGGCGATCAGCCCGCATCACGTCTTCCTGTCGGCACTCAACCTGGTCAACCTGCTTCAGCAGAGCGCCGTGTTCATGGTCCTGGCCATGGCCGAGGGATTCGTGCTGCTTCTCGGTGAGATCGACCTGTCGGTCGGCTACGTGGCGGCGGTCGGCGGCGTCATCGGCGTCCAGCTGGTGCAGCCGGCCACCACCAGGTGGCCGTGGTGGGCGGCGGTCGTCGCGGCGCTGCTGGCGTGCGCGCTGATCGGCGCCGCGCAGGGCACGCTGATCACGCGCCTGAAGCTGCCGTCGTTCGTGGTCACCCTGGCCGGCTTTCTCATCTTCAACGGGGTGGTGCTGATCCTGCTGCTGCTGGGGCCCTTCTCCGGCTACCCGAGCCTGCTCGGCGACGACACCAACCGCCAGGTGCTGTATCACCTCATGTGGGGCACCATCGACCCGCTCGCCGGCTGGATCGGGATGATCGTGATCGTCGCGGGGCTGGGCCTCGCACTGTGGCTCCGCGACACGCGGCGGCGTCGCAGCGGCCTGGTGGCGCCCCCGCTGGGACTCACGCTGCTGAAGATCGTGCTGATGGCGATTGTGGGGCTCACAGTTGTTGCCATCTGCAACATCAACCGGGCGAACATCGGCACTGTCGCCGGCGTTCCCTGGGTCATCCCCATCGTCCTCGCGGTCCTGGGCGCGTGGACGGTGCTGCTGCAGCGGACAAGTTTCGGCCGCTATGTGTACGCCATCGGCGGCAACCCGGAGGCGGCGCGCCGGGCCGGCATCAAGCTGGCCAGCATCCGCACCTGGGCCTTCGTCATCTGCTCGTTCACCGCGGGCATCGGCGGGCTCCTCTACGCCTCGTACCTGGGCGGCATGTCGAACAACGTCAACGGCGGCCAGCTGGTGCTGTACGCGGTGGCGGCCGCGGTCATCGGCGGCACCAGCCTCTTCGGCGGCCGCGGCAAGGTGATGCACGGCGCGCTCGGCGGGCTGGTCATCGGAGGCATCTACAACGGCATGTACCTCCTCGGCCTCGACGTGCAGTGGCAGTTCATCGTCACGGGGCTCGTGCTGCTCAGCGCGGTGACGATCGACGCCCTGTCACGCAGGGGGGCCACCACCGGCAGCGTCGCGCACGTGTGATGGTGCTGGGCTCGATGTAGACGCGAATTGAGCCGGGCCCGGGGAGTGTTCCGGACCCGGCTCGCCTTCGTGGACTGAATTTCTCAGCAGGCGAACGCGACCTGGTTGTTGACGGCGTCGAACGAGTCCTTGGCCAGGAGTTGCGTCGATTTGACCTGGCTGTACCAGGCCGAGCCCCCGACGTTGGACTGCGCCGATGCTGCCGCGAGCATCGCGGAGACCGTCAGGCAGGTGGCACCCGAGAACGCGGTGCTGCTGTTCTCGTACGTGCCGCTGCACGTGCCCGTGCCGCCGCTCCCGTCGATCATCTTGCAGATGTGCGTCAGATCGATCCGGTCGCCACCGATCGGTGCCGGGGCGCCGATCTTGTTGCCGCCCAGCGCGGGATCGCTGAAGTACACGTCCAGGCCGGTGGCCAGCATCTGGGCTTTCAGCATGGCGTTGCAGGTCGCGGTCCCGCACGTCGCGGACTTGATGACCGCGGTGACGTAGGCGCCCACACCGTTGCACGTCGCGGTGGCGCTGAGATCCTGGAAGGGGGCGTACTGGCGCAGCCACGTCGCGGAGTTGCAGACACCGCCGGTGGACGCGCCGCGCGTGATGATCGCCTGGCCGTTCTTGTTCTGCCAGTAGCCCATGGTGAGCGCTCCAGCGCCGCCTCTGCCGCAGACCGTGACCGTCTTGCTGGACGACTGTCCCGTCTGCACGATGACCGCCGTGTTCGTGTACGACACGCATGTGTTCACCGGCACCGACACGCTATGGCTGTACGTGTACGTGGCCGCGGCGAACGGTGCGGAGTCAGTCGCCGTCACGGTGCCCAGCGTCGTGGTCGCGCCGTTGTATGTGTCCCTGACCGTGATCGTCTTGTTGGTGTTCGTCGTCGGGCTGTCGAAGTCGACTGCGGCGGATCCGCTGGCGGAGTCGTCCGGCGTCGCGGCCGCGTCGGCATCCCAGCTGGCGCTGGCCGTGTTGGTCCCGTCTGCCGGGCTGGGCGCTCCAGCGTACGTGCACGTGTAATTGTCGGTGACCGTGCCGCCGGCCGGCACCGTCACGACGGCGTCGTCCGGCGTGCACAGGCCGCCGTTATCGACGGCGTCCGACACGTTGGCGTCGATGGCTTCCCAGTCGTTCGGGTTCGAGATGCTGATCACGCCCGTCGCCCGCCACCCGCTGTCGGCGAACCCGGTCTGG
>VBJV01000118.1 GCA_005879785.1 Chloroflexota bacterium | reverse complement strand
CGTCAGTTCTACTCGGTGACGCGCGTGACCGGCCACGGCGCCACGCTGCTCGGCCAGGGGCTGGCCAGCCCGCCGGTCAACGTCGGGGTGCGCTCGACGCCGGACTACGCCGGCCTGGCCTCTGCGGCAATACACGGTCTGCCGGGTGGGATCCGTGTGTTCGCCGGACAGCGCCGCGAGGGCTTCTACGTCGACCTGGGCTCGATCTTCGACCTCGGTGCGCTGCGCCCCTTCCAGGAGCTGCATCTCATCCCGCTGCCGTCCGCCCTCGGCGTCGATGCCACCAACGCCCTCAACGTGCACAGCATCGCCATTCAGATCCCCAAGTCGCAGCTGACCCGCGACGGCTCGGGCGCTACCGACCCGGCGAGCGCCGCATCGGTGATCGGCGTCTGGGCATCGGCGAGCCGGCAGCGCGTCGACATCCGCCACGACGAGGCCGAGGAGACCAAGGCCGGTCCCTGGGTGCAGGTCTCGAGGCTCGGTCACCCGCTCATCAACGAGGTGATCATTCCGCTGGGCAGGAAGGACTACTGGAACTCGGTGAAGCCGGACGATGATGCGGAGTTCGTGCCCAATTACGCGCACCCCGAGCTCGCGGGCCTGCTGCCGGTCCTCTATCCCGATGTCTTCCCCAACCTGGCGGCGTACTCGAAGGACCGCGTCGACCTCGAGGCGATCCTGCTCACCGGCATTCCCTCGGGGATCATTCCCGGCTTCCAGAATTTCACGGGCACGACGCCCGCCGACATGCTCCGTCTCAACATGGCAATCGCGCCGTCGAGCGACCCGAACCGCAACGGCATCCTCGGTGGCGACCTGGCCGGCTATCCCAACGGCCGCCGCGTTTTCGACGATTGCGTCACCATCGAGGTGCGCGCCATTGCCGGTGTGACCATTCCGCTTGTCGATCCTTCCTTCACTGCCGACGGAGCCGCCGGACTGGTGAGCGATTACACCGACGCGCAGTTCAGCAGCAACGCAGTACCGGGTGCGGACCGCTACATCAGCACGTTCCCGTACCTCGGCACGCCGCTCTCCGGGTTCGACGTCCCGTCGTGACCGACCAGGCCGGCCCGGATCGCACCGGGCCGGCCATCCTCGACATCGGCCCCGGCGTTGGTGCGCTTCTCCTGTATGCGCCGCCGGCGTTGCAGGGCCGTGTAATCGAAGTCAGCCCAGTGAACGAAGCCGCCCGCCGGACACACACCGAGGTGCTCGAGCGGGTGTGGAGCAACCTGCGCGCGCACACGGCGGTCTTCGCCGCGCTGCCCCCCGGCGATTACCTGGTGTGGGGTGTCGACGGAACAGCGCGATCCCGCGTGACCATCACCGCCGGGAGCGTCACCGAGCTCGACTGGCGCTGAGCAAGGTCCTCGGCATGGGCCGGCCGGCCCAGGAAGTATCCCTGGCCGAGGTGAACGCCGAGCGTCGCTGCCAGCGTGAGATGGCGCTCCGTCTCAAGACCTTCGGCGATGACCGCGGCGCCGGTGTCGGTCGCGAACGTGACCGCGGCACGGATCGCCGAATGGCGGCCGCGATGACTGTCCAGGCGCGCGAACCCGCCGGCGATCTTGATGAACTCCGGCATCGATGCGGCGAGCACCTCGAACGTCGAGTGCCCGTCACCGACGTCATCGAGCGCGAACCGGAACCCCTCGGCCCGGTACGCCTTCAACACCTGCTCGAATCGCTTGATATCGTGGACGGCGTCGCGCTCGGTGATCTCCAGCACCACGTCGCCAGGCGAGCGCCGCGCCCAGTGCAGCAGCAGCAGCATCTGGTCCACGTCGTGCACGGGGTCGAGCAGCAGCGGTATGCCGATGTTGATGAAGACCGGAACTCCCTCCGGCAGCGGATGCGCGCACTGCACCGCGGCGCGGCGGCAGAGCCAGTCGAGATCCCGGTCGAGGCCCAGCCGGCGGGCGGCCGCGAAGAGATTCTCGACGGTCGCCGACGGCGCCGCCCCGGCCGGCCGCGCCAGCGCCTCGAAGCCGATGGTCGCCCCCGTGGTGAGGTCGACGATCGGCTGGTACACGGCATCGATCGCTCGCGTGGCGAGCACGCGTGACACGAGTTCATCGGCGGCGGCACGCGTCGGCCCGAGCCGGTGGCCCAAGGCCACGCTCTGCACACGGTCGCGACCGGCGCGCTTGGCGCTGTAAAGGGCGGCGTCCGCGCTGCGCCAGAGGGAAATCGCCGGCGTGGCAGCGTCACCCGCGGCGCATCCCACGCTGATCCGCACCGCGCCATAGGCGAAGTTGACACCGTGTGTGGAGGCGCGCATGCGCTCGGCCACGGCGCCGCCTTCCTCGAGGGTCAACCCCTCGAGCAGCACGCCGAACTCGTCACCGCCGATCCTCGCCAGCATGTCGCCATCGCGCGTGGCCGCTGAGAGCAGGTCTGCCACGGCGCGTAGCGCCGCATCTCCGGCCTCGTGCCCGTGCTCGTCATTGATGCTCTTGAGGTTGTCGAGGTCGATGGCCAGGATCGCGAACGGCGAGCGGCGCGGCGCGGAGAGCTCGCGGTCGAACGCGCGCCGGTTGCGCAACCCTGTCAGCGGGTCGGTCATCGACAGCTCCTCGAGCCGCTTCGCGGCCGCCCGAGATGCTGCTTCAGCGCGGCGGCGGATGAGAAACTCACCGAATCGCGCGCCGAGATCGAGCAGTGCCTCACGCGCTGCGAGCCCGAGATCACGCGCATGGGTCGAGCGGAACACGAAGACGCCGACGACCTCGCCGTCGGTGATCGCCGGAACGGCAATCTCTGCGCCGGCCAGCACCACGCGGCGCTGGAACCACGATCGTGCCGCCACTGACTCCGGCGCGTTCAGCGTCGCGCCCTGGCGGCGGTCCGTCTTCGGTTTGCGCCGTTGCCGCCGTCGCCACGTCTCGGTGAGGAGCAAACCCTCGCTGGCGCCGTGCACCAGCCAGAGCTCGACCTCGTCCCACGCCTGCGTCTGGCCGAGCGTGGCGACGACCCGTCTGACTGTCTCGCGCTCCGTGGTGGCGTCAGCGGTGGCCTGGATGACCGCGAGGCGGAGCCACTGCAGCTCTTCAGCCTGCTTGCGCTCGGTGATGTCGACCAGCACGTTCTGGCAGTACGACGGCTGGCCGGAGGGGTCGTCCACGGTCGTCGTGGCGATGTCGGCCCACAGCATGGAGCCGTCGCGACGCACGAACCGCCGCTCCGCGCGCGTCTGGTCGATCGCGCCGGTGCGCAACGCCTCGAGGTGCGCGACGGCGGTCGCGCGATCATCGCTGTGGGTTAGGTCGGGCAGGGACAGGTCGTCCACCGATTCCGCTTCGATGCCGAAGCTGTTCAGGAAGGTCCGGTTGGCCTGCAACACGCGGCCGTCAGAGTCGGTCAGCGCGACGGCCACCTGCGGGTCGTCGAACAAGGCGCGGTACTCGCGCTGCGACTTGCGATAGGCGAGCTGCGCGTCGGCTTGCTCGAGCACCGCCGCCGCTCCGGTGGCGAACAGCGCGACAGTGGCCGTCGCCCGCTCCGGCACGCGACGGCGGCGCTGCTTCCAGGACATCGTGAGCACTCCCACCGCCTGGCCGTGGCGAAGGATCGGATGGGCAAGCGTGGCCACCGAGCCGAGGTCGCGCGCCATCCGCTGCACCTCGGCAGGCTTGCCGCCCATGTCCGGCTGAAGGACCGGTTGCCGGCTCGCGAACGCCTGCACGGTCGAGTAGCCGCGCAGTGATTCACCGAGTGGCGTGCCATCCAGCCGGAAGGCCTCGCCGTTGCGTGAGAACTTGACGTCCGGAAGGCTGGCGCCGGCGCCTGCGCTGGGCACGAGCATGCCCTTGTGGTCGACCTCGAAGATGACCGCGAGGCTGGCACCGCACAGCTCTTGTGCGCCGGTGCATATGGTGGCGCGCGCGTGGTCGGGGTCGCCCATCGCGATCTGACGGAGCAACTGCTCGACTGCCTCGATGTCCTCCGCCTGCTCGCGCTGGCGGCGCACGATCATTTCGACGCTGAAGCCGATCACGAAGTTGGTCGCTGCGTAGAGAAGACCGAGCGCCAACTCCGACGTCATCGCCTGGCTCAACGGCGGCAGGAGGAATGTGAGTGCAGACAGCGCCACGCCGACTGTCACCTCGACGCGCGTGTGGTGCAGCGCCAGCCAGAGCACGAACAGTGCGGACAGCGGAAACGCCACGCCGGCCGGTGCGCCGGCAAGCATTCGCAGCAGCAGGAGCGCACCGCTGGCCAGCACGAGTGGCAGCGACTGTGCCCAGAGCGGCAAGCGCTCCCAGGGGCCTACGAGGGCGAGCAGCAGCGCGACGCTGAACAGCACGCCGCAGACGAGGTCGGTGACCTGCTGCGTGGTGGTCGGAGCATCGAGCGGCCAGACGGCGGTGACCACGCACGCCATGAGGATCGTGACGTGCACGCGAAACGGCGCCCAGTCGAGCAGGCCGAGCGCGAGCAGTCCGCCCAGGGCGAAGGAGGCCGACATCAGGGCAGCTCGGGTCATCCCGCCCGGCACCACGCTGCCGTCGAGCAGGATCACGATCGCCAGGCACGCGGCGACCACGAACGGCGCCAGGCGTTTCGCCACTCCGTCGCGCCTGAACGGCGCAGGCGGGCGCGCGCGTTGCAAGGGCATGGCGACGGCCATTCTCGGGAGCCCACCGGCCGGGCCTCGCGATGCGACTGACGTCGCCCAGCGTCGGCGGAAACTGGGACGGGAATGAGTCAGCCTGTCACTGGAGGTCTGCCCGATTCGATGGACCTGTGAAGAGCGCTCTTTACCGTTCTACATTCAGGCGTTTCATGTTTGTCGGACTGTGCCGGCGACTGTAATCTCCAGGTTGATGCCGAGTGTTGTGGTTCTCAAGCAGACAGCTTGCGATGCCGGATCAGCAGCAGCAGCGTCCGCCACGTGCCGAGCTGGCGGATCAAGGCGATGGTGTCGGTCGCGCCCCAATCCTCGATGATTTTGCCGTCCTCGAAGCG
>VBJV01000117.1 GCA_005879785.1 Chloroflexota bacterium | reverse complement strand
GTTGTCCCTGTCGCGCCGGTGCTGATGGTCACTGACGTCACCGATGATCCGCCGGACGTGGCTGCGAATCGCGCGCCGGTGGACGTCGACGCGAGGCCGACGGTCACATTCGATGTGGCCGGCGCCGCGTTACCGTACTGATCCTGGAGTTGCACCATCACCGGATTCCGAGCGCTGTTCGAGGTCGTGGACGTGAACGCGCTGCTCGTGAACACAAGCTTGATCGCCGCGCCAGCAGTGATCGTCTCGGCCTGAGTTGCGCTGGTCAGCCCGCTGGACGATGCCGTGATGGTCGGAGATCCAGCCTTGGTATCTCCGTAGTAGAAGCCCTGGGTCGACGATCCCGCATTGATGGTCACCGATGTGACAGGTGTCCCGCCCGCCACCGTGGCAAACAGCGCACCCGACGAAGTCGAGGACAGTGCCACGGTCGTATCTGTGCCAACGACCACCGGATTGCCATATTGATCGCGCACCTGCACGCTCATAGGTCCCAGAGTCGCGCTGTTCGAGGCTGTGCCGGACACCGGTGCCGTGGTGAACACAAGCCTGGCAGCGCCCGTGCCGGGTCCGTAAGCGAAGTCGACGAGCCCCGTACCGATCGGGTGGTGACGCCGATCGGATATGCACCACCGGCTTGTGGTGAGCCTGCAACGTCGTCGTCATAGACGCGACACGCTGTCAGTGGGCCCGAAATTCCCGCTCCCAGGCTGAGCCCGGGTCCAAGGTGCGAACTCACGTTGACGATCAACGAATTCGTGATCAGGCGGCCGCTGATTCCGCTGGCACCATTCCCTCCGATGAAGGTGCCACCTGACCTGGTATCCACATTGCCGTTGATCGATTGCCCCTGGCCCGACGTGTTCAGCAAGCAGTCGCCTGCGTGCGGGTTTGTGATGCAGTGCGCGGCGCCGCTCGTGTTGGGGTCGACACGCAGCGGGTCTGCGAGGACAGTGATCCCGGCATATTGACCCGTGGCCTGTGGAAATACGTTCAATGCGCCCTGTCCGGAGAGGTCGACGTAACCACCCTGCTGACCCGACGACGGGCATGGTTGGCCGATCCCGGCACCGTAATTCGTGCAGCCCAAATAGATCAGCACCCCGTTCGCAGTCACTCCGACCTGACCGGATGTCGTGAACGCGCCGGTGAACACATAGTTGCCGGGATTCAGGGTGAGGACCGTTCCCGCCGTGCCGCTCGCTTGAATCGTATGCCAGAGGCCTGGGTTCACTGTCTGCGTGCTTGTTGGGGATATCGAACAGCCCTGCACCGGGTCCCAGCTGGCGCCGTTGGCAGCGGTGCATCCGGAAGGCATTCCGGCGGGGGGCGGTGCCGGTATGTTCACCAGCGGATCCGTGATCGGCACCGCGTATGTCGTGGGTGTCGGGGTCAGCCCCGAGGCAGGGTATGTTGCCCCCGACAGGACGTTGATGTGGACGTAGGACGCGGAGGGTGTCGCGGCCACAATGGTGCCGTCGGCAATACTGCCGTTCACGTCCACATCGCCACCGTTGACTGCCAACGGAATGCCGCTGGCTGCCTGGTAGGCCAGCACGGTCGTCGCAGCCGAGGTCGAAGTGGCAGGCGGGATCGGCGTCTGGTTGAGGATACACAGAACGCATGGCGTCCCAGAAAGGCCCTGCCCCGTGTTGCCTGGGTTGCAGCCCTCGATTTGATACGAGGCCACGTCGCCACCCACCATTGTCACGTGCCCTATATCTCCCGGGATGCAGGCGAGGGCGTCACTCTTGGCATCCGCCGCCGCCCAGGCTGCGCCTCCCTCTGCGAGAGAATCGTTCGACGCTGTTTTTTCGGTGTGGACGTGCTGCAGCCCTGTAGCATCTGCGAAGTTGAGCACGGCGATCACCACGACAGCGAAGAAGGCAATGAATGCCAGTGCCATTACCAGGACCTGGCCGCGCTCATCCGGCCGGCGCTGGGCGACTCGGTTCAGCATGGAGGCCCCGAGCTGGTCACGGCAGCCGACTGGCCGGCTGGGTCACTGGCTAGCGGATGCAAGATGAGCGTGTCGGTAGGCTGTCCACTGGTCACGCCGGTATTCGTGACTGTGACCGTGAGGCTAGCCAGCCACATGCCACCACTTGGCGCGAGGATTGTCGTCGGATTGATGCCCACGACGACCGTATCCGTGGTGATACGGGTGTTGCTGAAGGTCGTGAGCGTGCCATCGGGAGCTAGCGAGGACTCGAGACGGCTGAACTTGCTGTTCGATGACGCGTACGATGCCGCGCGGCAGGTCCACACGGATAGTGTGTAGCTCGCCCCAGCTGCCGGCGTGTTCCAATTTCCGGTCAGGGTCAAGGTTGTCGCCGTGTTGCTGGCCACCTTCGCGGCCGTCGTGCCTACGCTCACTGTCGCACGCGACCACTGGTTGACCCGCCAGCTCTTCGAGCTGTCCGTGAGGGTCGTCGCCGTATACGAGACGGTGGCTCCGCTCCCCCAATCAGCTGCGGCTTGTGGCCAACCGATACAGAGTGCGGCTCCGGCGCACCTAGTGGCTGCATTGCTGGATACGGTGGCAAAGCCCGCACTGCAACTTCCATAGTTATGTGTGGTCCCTGCCAGGACAACGTGTATGCACGCCGCTCGCGCGACGTCCTGACCGAGCACCTGCTCGAAGACCATCTGGTCATGCGCTCCATAAAGGCGATTACCGGCACCGCCGGTACCGAGTGCCTTGAAGCCGACATCAAAGGCGACTCCAACCACCGCTGCCATCAGCGCCAGCAAGGCCGTCGAGGCCACGAGCTCGACCAGCGTCAAACCGTGCTCCGACCGGTGATTGTGCATGCGGCCGACGCGATGAAGTGCGGTCATGTGTCCGCCTTCCATACGACGCGCGCAAGCGACCGCCGCGTCGATGAGACCCTAAGAGTGATCTCCTGAACGCCAAAGTCACTCACCGTAACTCCCCCGATCGACCCGCACGCCTGGACGGCTTGTGGCGAGGGTTGATTGGTGTGTACGGCCGACGTGGACTCATTGACATTTGCGACAGTCCACGACAACCCGGCGTCGACCCCCGTCAGCTGGAGCGTCGCGAGGTACGAGTTCACAGCCCCCTGGTAGGTGCTCGCCGTAGCACAGGGCTGGTAAAGGAGGCTCCGTGCACAGCTGGGATCAGAGGATTGCCAGCACTGGGACCGGACAAAGTCTGAGAGTTGGCGCATCGACGTTTCCAGCTTCGCCTGCTCTTGGTTGATGCCTGCCGAGCGCTCCGCGGACGCGATACCGGCGACGATGCCGACCACACCGACGCTTATGAGCGCGATGGCGACGAGCATCTCGATCAGGGTGAGACCAGCCTCGTTTCCATGGCGCGGCCTGCCGGGTGCTCGAACTCTCACGTAGCGGACATGGCGAGAGTGGGGCGCTCGCTGCCGTCTCGACTCCGTGCGGCGATTGATGTCGGGTGCCGATGCGCGGTCCGGTCCTGTCACTTTGACCACATAATCCCTAAGGCCCGACGGCGAGACGCGGGCTAACCTGTGAAGGCCCAGCATCGGCTTGAATGGCGCAATCGCGACAGATGCATCTGCTTCATCCGCGGCTGGCCAAGCGAGGAGAAGGGGTGTAACCCCGCCCGGTATCTCCCCCGTAGCTGTTTGCATCCGTGGGGAGGTATGACGCATGAAGCGATTCGTGATCCTGGCCGCCGCGGTGGGCCTCGCCACCTGGCCGGTGGTAGGCCATGCTGACGATCCCGGCACCCAGGGGCAGCCCAGCCAGAGCTGCCAGGACGTCTTTCCCAGCGGGGCGTTGACGCCCGCCGGGTTCAATACCGACGGGTTCGCACACGCCGATACCGTCTACGCCGGCTCGCAGGCGGTGAACTCGAACAACCCGGCCAGCGTGTCGCAGTACGACGTGGCCTGCTTCCAGGCCGGCCAGCACTGATCCGACCCCACTGACACTGCCGGCCTCTCGGGTCAAGCGGGAGGCCGGCAGCGCACCGGCCGGGCGCGGAGCTAGCCGCTCACGGTCACCACAGCTCGGGCCGCAACCAGCGGGTCGAGCACCTGATTCGCCCCATCGGCGAGCACGACCCACATCTCATGCCGGCCCGGCGGCAGCGCCCGAAGCGTCACCACGACGGCCGATGTCCGCAGCGCGGCGTCGCTCGTGATGGTATGGCCAGCCTTGGGCGGTGCACCATCGACGAGCACCTCGTAGTGCGCGGTACGCCCGCTGACGTCGCCAGGGATGTCGACGATCGTGACGCCAAAGGTGTTCAGCGTGAGCTGCACCGGCTGCCCTGACCGCGCCGTCAGTGGCGCGCTCACCGTCGTCGCCGGGCCGTTGACGGTCACGTTCAGCGTGGTCGCCGCCGCCGTTACCCGCCGGCCCGATGCATCAACGGCGACCACGGTGAATGCATGCCGGCCGATCGTGAGACCGGCTACCACCATGGTTGCGCCGCTACTCTCCACGACATCGGCCGCAGTGGGGACGGCTGCACCGGCAGCCACCGCCGCGCGGTCGACGAACGCAGCGTAGTGGCTGCCGCTGTCGATCCCTGAAGCGGTGAGGTGCAACGTGACCACGTTGCCGCGCACGTGGCTACCTGCCGCCGGCGCCGTGATCGTTATCGACGGACTGGTGCAGGATGTGGCAGCAAAAGGGGCGGCTGCAAGGAGCACACAGGCTGTGCCCTTGAGCCGCCCCGAACTCTGCTTACGCGTGGCGCCGGCGGAACCTGTAACGGAACATACCGGCGGCGATTGTACCCAGGCCGGCCAGAATGATGAGCATTCCGACCCATGGGAACGGCAGACCGGTGGCCGGCACTGCCAGGACCGCACCCGCAAGGATGTCGATCTTGGCGCTCGCGCTCACGCCGGAGCCGTTGGTCGGCTGGGCAGTGGCGGTATTGGCCAGCGTCTGCGGATACGTCTCACTGGTGACCTGTGTGGTCGTCCCGGTGATGTGAACGCTCAGGCTGTCGCCGGGCTTCATGTCACCCAGCGCGCAGCTCAGCGTCTGGTTGCCCACCGGGCCGGCGATGCTGCAGCTGCCCTGCGCCGGCTGCGTGTCGATCGACCAGTCGGCGCCCGAGCCGGCCGGCAGTGGATCGTTCACGCTCACGCTCTTGGCGAGGCCGGTGCCATCGGCATCGCTGTTCGAGACGACGATCGTGAAGCCCACCTTGTCACCGACGGTCACCGCGGCGGCATCGGCCGTCTTGGTGATGGCCAGCACCGGAGCCTGCACCACGATGGTGGCGCTGCTGCTGGCGCTGGGCGCATTGCTCGCGGACACCGTTGCCGTGTTGGGCAGCGGGAATCCGATCGGCAGCCCTTGGTTCGTCTGCGTGTAGTCGGCGTTGGGATCGAAGCTGGTGCCGCTGGTGATGTGCACGAACACGCTCGCACCCGACTCCAGCGTGCCGAGGCTGCAGGTCAGAGTCTGGCTGCCCGCGGCACCGGTGATCGTGCAGCTGCCCTGTGCGGGCTGCGTGTCGATCGACCAGTCGACGCCCGTGCCCGACGGTAGCGGGTCGTCCACGGTGACGTCGGTCGCCGCGCCCGCA
>VBJV01000116.1 GCA_005879785.1 Chloroflexota bacterium | reverse complement strand
GCTGGTGGGCTATGAGGTTGAGGATGTCGCGCATCGAGGGGTCGTCATCGATGACCAGCACGGTCGCCTCGGCCGTCGCCCGCGCGGCACCGTGCCCAACCGGGCTGAGCATCGACTCCGCGAATGCGTTGCTCATGCCGCGTTCAGGCCTTCGGCCCCGAACCCACTGCCACGTTTGCACCGTATCACCCGCTTGCTGAGCTCCCTGCGCAGGTTACGAATGCGTTGCGGCTCTTTACGCTCTCGCAACCGCCATGCGGGGGATGAGCCACCGGCATTTCAGACGTGCATGGGGAGCGACACCACGAAGGTGTTGCCCCGAGCCCGCTGGTTGTCGATCCAGATCTTGCCGCCCATGCGTTCGACCAGCTGCCGGGACAGGTAGAGGCCGACGCCGAACCCGCCACGCTGGCGGAGCAGCGGGGACTCAACCTGGTAGAAGGACGCGAAGACGCGATCGACGTCGCTGTCGGGGATGCGCCGTCCGTTGTCCCGGACCTCGATGTGGACCTTGTTGACCAGGCGTCTCGTGCTGACCCGCACCGGCTCGCTCTCCGGCGAGAACTTGAGTGCGTTGTCGATGAGACAGGCGATCACCAGGGCGAGTCGCTCGTGATCGGCGAGCACGCGCTCCGCATCCGGCGAGATGGTGATCGCAAAGCGTTCCCGGTCCGCGCTCTCGACGAAGCGCGCGACCACCTCGCGGAACACACCCTCGAGCTCGACTGATGTGGTCTTGAGACGGATCTCACCCGATTCGAGCTGGGCGATGCAGAGCAGGTTGTCGGTCAAGCGTGCGAGGTGTTCGGATTCGAGGCGCAGCTCGGCGAGCCCCTCGTCCCGCGCCTCGTCGGGGAGGCGGTCACCGGCTTCCTGCATGAGCGTGAGCCATGCCTTGATCTTTGTCAGCGGTGTGCGCAACTCGTGCGAGGCGAGCATCATGAACTCGCTCTTGATACGGTCAACCTCGCGCAACTCGGCGAACGCGGCGTGTTCCAGCTCGATCGTGTGTCGCATCTGGCGGTCGCGCGCGGTCACCAGCTCGCGCGCCAGCAGGTTGCTGCTCAGCGCCACCACGAACAGCAGGAACATTCGTGAGAGGAAGGCATCGATGAGCGACGCGTTCAGCTGACGATTGGCAACCTCGAAGCCGACAATGAAATATACAAATCCCGTGACCACTGCGCACACGAGACTGCCGGCGAAACCAAAGCGCAGGCTGCTGGCGATGACCACCAGGTAGAAGGCAACAGCCAGATCTGATGCGTACCCACCCGTGAGATACACGAGGCCGCTCGCCACCGAGATGTCGAGGGCGATCATGGCGATCTGCGTGCGTCTGCCGGGCAGCCGGTTGGCCACGAGCATGACCGTCGCGGTCAGGTTGAAGACAGCCCAAACGCCCAGCAGGAGATTGACTTCGCCGGTGGACCTCCCTGAGGTCAGTCCGGGAAAGTTGTTGGATACCGCCGCAAAGACGAGGACGATCCAGCGGCTGAGCTCGATCGCCCGCTCCACGCCTGCGCGCCGGTCACGGGCTGGGCCACCAGTGTCGGAGCGAGGCCGGGGAGCGGCGGGACGAGAGGCGGGTTGGGTGGCCCGCGGCGCTGCAATTGGGTGCGTGAGCTCCTGGCTCACCTCAGCCTCGGCAGACACGCGCACGCGGAAGTGCGAAGAAACACTTCGCTCACGTTCAGGAGCGTACCGGCGGCGGCGCGGGCGCCCGTCGAAGGTCTCGTAACGATGCCGCACCGCGTGGTGTTACAGCGCCGGGCCGGCGGGACTGTATTGTCGCTGTCACTCGTGAGGGCGGCTTTCGCGTGACCGTGCCACCTGCCCCGGGACAGGGTGTGCTGGAGCGGGCGACCACTGCATTCCGGCGTGGGGCGCTGCGCGAGGCACTGATCGAATACGACGTCGTGCTCGGCGGCCTGCAGGGGCGCGAGGCGCCGGCGCTGCGCGGCACCGCGCTGCTGGGGCGGGCCCTTGTGAACCAGCTCCTCGGCGACCATCCCGCAGCGCTCAGCGACGCGGTGGCCGCGCTCGCCGAGTGGCGCGCGGCGCCGGCCGATTGGGTCGCGCGCGCCCTGATCGGCATGGCTGCGGCGCTCGAGGCGGACAGCCCCGGCATCGCCGCCGAGTACTGGCAGGTGGCTGCCCAGCTCGCCGGGCGGGGAGACGACCCGCGGCTGCCGGCGCTGATCGCCGGGCTGCGCGGGGTGCGTGCGCTCGAGACAGGGGCCACCGATGCCGCCCGCGCTCACCTGGTCGAGGCGGAGCGGCTGGCCCGTGGTGCCGGCGACGACGGCACCACGGCACGCGCGCTGGTGAACATCGCGCGGCTCGACCTGGACGCGGGTCGCCGCCGCGAGGCCGGCCGGACCATCGCCGAGGCCCTGTCGCTGTCGACCACCGGGCCGCACGTCGAGGCTGCAGCCGGAGTGCTCCTCGACCTGGCCGCAGCCGCCGGCGGCGCCGAGGCGGCGCTCTACCTCGAGCAGGTGCTGGTCCTCGGCTCCGCTGTTGACAGCAGCATGCGGGAGCGCGCGCTCACGGCCCTGGCGGGGATCGCCCGCGATCGCGGCGACCTGCCCGAGGCCATGCGGCTCGCCGCAGACGCGGTGGCGACGCTGCGTGCGGCCGGCGACGCCACGGCTGTGGTGCAGGCGATGCACGACATCGGCGTCATCGCGCTCGAGGCCGGTGACGACGGCGCCGAGGACCAGCTCATCGAGTCGATGGCGGGCGCGCGCCGCCACGGCCTTCCGGCGCTGGCGGCGTCCCTGTCGCGTGCGCTGGCACTGGTGGCCAGCCGCCGCGGGGATCACCTGCGTGCCCTGGGGTATGCGGAGCAGGCCGCTGACTTCGCCGCCGGCCCGGGCGACCGCGAAGCGTGCGCGGTCACGCTGGCTCGGGTGGCCGTCGAAGCCGAGCGCTGGCACCGCTTCGATATCGCCATCGTCGCGCACAAGGGTGCTGCGGAGATCTACGCGAATCTCGACCGCTCCGACATCTCGGCTGCTGAAACGACCGCTGCCGAAAAGGCGCGCATCCTGGCCGCCGCGGACCGTGAACGGGAAGCCAGCGTTCAGACCGGCTTGGAGATCGCCCGCAAGATCACCGAACGTTGAAGGGAAAGCACCCCGGCGGTTGAGTGAGCGATTGAATCGCCGCGGGTGGTCCCCCGCGGCGAGAGAGCAGCGTTGGACGCCGTGAGGTGTTCAACGCATGCGACGCTCGGCGAGGCCGCCGGGGTGCTTTCCCTTCAACAGGGCGTGGGGTCGGCAAGCGGAATCTCCAGCGCCGTCTGCGCTATCCCCGCGGAGGCGGGCGCGGCGGACATGACGACGCTGCCGCTCGCGGCGTCGTAGCAGTCGATGGTCCAGCCGAGTTCGTGCAGCGCGGAGGTCTCCTGTGATTGCAGCGGCACGATGGCGTGCTCGATCTGCTCTGACTTGAGTACCTGCGGCCAGCCCTTGCGCAGCAGGTGGATGTCGAGGTAGCGCTGCAGCGCGGCGTTGCCGAACACCGCGGTCTCGTCGTACAGGAACACGACGCGCTGGTCGGGGAACCGGTACACCAGGTAACCGCCCCAGGTATCGATGCTGTACAGCCGCTGGCCCGCATAGTGCGCAGCCACGTACGACGCGGGAGCAACCGGGTAGCGGCTCGCCACAGAGTCAGCCTCCGCTGTGGGTGTGAGCTCGGGCCCGAGGGTCACCGCGACAGCCAGTGCGACAGCACCGGCGGCGGTGAGGGTCAGCACCGCCGCGCGCCGCGGCGCAAAGCGCCAGCGGCCGCTCATCCGCGGAGCCACGTGCATGCGCCAGGCACGCGCGCCGTAGAGCGCCACCTGCGGTATGGCCACCACGGCAAACAGCGAGACGTTGCGCTGCGCGAACAGGGTCGCCACCAGCGTGCCGCCCGCGAACGCGGCGTCGACAGCGTCCGGCCCGCCTGAGGCCACCCAGAGCACGACCAGCAGGATCACCTCACCCTCGAAGAGGCGCAGCCAGACGTTGTGGAAGTCGGGAGACGCCCACTCGACGATGGTCTGGGTGAGCGTCGGGTTGGTGAAGGTCTCGAGGATGTACGGGTAAATGCCAGGACCGGCAGGATTCACCAGGGTGGCGGCGACGCTGGCCAGCAACGCCAGGCCGAGGTGGCGGCGCGAGGGCGCGGCCCCCGACGCACCGCGCCCCACGATGAGCAGCGTGGCGGCGAGCAGCATCAGGCCGGCGATGAAGCCGGCGTGCACATTGGCCCACACCAGGAACAGCGGCGGCAGCAGCCAGAGAAACCCGTTGCGTCCGTCACGCCATCGCCTGACCACCAGCAGCACCAAGGCGAGGCCGAGCACGGAGAGGACCTGGCCGCGCACGCCGAGCACCTGGGCCATGACGAGACCGCTCAACACCATGGCCACCGCCATCCACGCGCCGGGGACGCGGGCGTCACGCGGCAGCGCGAATGCCGCGATCACGATGGCGAGCACCGCCGCCGTCCCCATGACCACCGACGCGAGCGCCGGCCCGCCGGCGCCGATGAGCCCGGCGAGCACCACCTCGTACAACCACTGCTGCCCGACCCATGGGTACGCGGCGGGCAGGAAGCTGAAGGGCTCGTGCGCCGGGATGCCGTGCACGGTGATGTAGCGCCCCAGCGCCAGGTGCCACCACACATCGGTGTCGCGCAGCGGCTGCACGCACACCAGGAGCAGCAGCACAGCGGCGCCGGCGATCCACCCTGAGCGCGCCAGCCTCGCGTCGCGGTGCTCGCGGGCCGCGGCGTCGACGGGGATGACGTGCGGCCGTCTCACCCGCTCTGCTCCGTG
>VBJV01000115.1 GCA_005879785.1 Chloroflexota bacterium | reverse complement strand
CGACGGCTCATCGTCGTCGGCGCGGCGCCGGAAGCGGAAGAATGCGTATACGAGCAGCGCTGCCACGATGCCACCGAGCACCACCGACGCCCAGAACACCACCGTGTACACCGTCTGCACCCGGTCGCCGAGAGCGCCACCGGAGGTGAGCGGACCGGGGTTGGGAACGCAACAGGTCTGGGCAAGCAGACTCATCGGCGTCGGGGGATGATGGCATAGACGCGTTCGGGCACGCTCATTTCTCCCAGGGCCTGGTGTTGGTGCGGATCTGCCGTTTCACCACCTCGGTGATGTCGACGTTGGTGAGCGCCGCCCGTTCCCAGGAGCCGCGGTTCTGCGGAGGTTTGGCTGGGTCGGGCAGCGCCGGCGTCGGCCCCGGCGCGCGCGGCCGTCGGGGTCGCAGGCGGTCGAGCATTCGCATCAAGGACGTCGCGACCTCAGAGGCGGAAGAACCGCCGCCGGCTCGCCTGCTCCGCGTCGCCCTGGCGCAGCGCGCGCGCGCTTGACCATGCGTCCACGAGCGCGCTGATCCAGGCGAAGATGCCGAGCACGAAGAGGACGAGGAAGAGCACCACGGACAGCAGCGCGACGGCGAAGAACGCAGCACCGGCGTGACCGGCCAGCAGCGAGTGGCCGAGCCGCTCGCCGGCGGTGATGAGCAGCAGCGCGGGGCCGATGGTGAGGACCGTGGCCAGGAAGAAGGAGAGCGCCTTGCGCGGCTGCCCGTTGTAGAGCTGTCCCAGGCCGGGCACCACCGTCAGGGCAGCAGCCACCTTCTGACTGGGCGCGCGCAGCGTCCCGGGGTCCGCCACGGTCATCGCGCGATGAAAGCCCGGTAGCAGTAGAAGGCGGCCAGCAGGATCGTTCCAACTGCCCAGATGGTGACGAACAGCACGTCACCCCAGCCGGCGTCACCCGGGTAGAAGGCACCGATCACTGCAGGGGCATTCATCAGTGCGACTTGAAGTTCTCCAGGAAGATCTCGCCATAGACGATCGCCACGACGACCACGGCCAGGACCACGAAGAAGGCGGCGGTGCCAATCAAGCCGCGGACGAAGGTGCGCCGTCTCATCTCGCAATACTCATGGCAGCGTCGAGTAATTCTCCCAGTGACGGATGAACTGGATGAGGATCTGGATCTGCTGCTCGCTCAGCACGCGAACCGGGTTCGGCTGTTGCTTGTCGCGCTTGGAGTCATAGTGAAAATCGGAAGCGATCGAGCCCCAGTTGGGCATGACGCTGCCGTAGTGCTCGTAATCGCTGAACCCGTACTCGATGCAGCGATAGTAGTAGTCCTCGTTGAAGAACCCGAGCCGGTCCTGGTTGCTGAGCGGAGGCCCGGTACCGCCCTCCCCTGCGCCACCGTGGCACGTGGCGCAGTTCTTGTAGTAGAGAGCTGCGCCCTCGGTGAACGCGTACTCGGGGTTGACGATGAGGTTCTGGTGCGCGTCGCTCTCCTCGAGGCCGATGCGGCTGCCGTTGTGGCAGACGATGCAGCCCACCGTGTCGATGCCTTCCTTGGCCGAGCTGTTGGCGGGGTTGAGAAACGCAGGGATGAATCCGGGGAGCTGGGCGGTGGTCGGCTTGGTCTGCCCGTTGAGGATGAAGCTGTAGGGGTGGAAGCCGTCGGCGCCGAACTCGGTGTAGTTGATCGACGGCGGGTTCTCGCCGCCGTTGCTGGTGATGTACGCGGGGTGGATGCCGGTCAGGTGGTTGTCCGCGGCGATCTGCTTCGCGTTGGGCTCGTACTTGAAGAAGTCCTGGCTCAGCCGCTGTGCCGCGACCTCCGGTCCAACGGTGGCGATGTCCGGCACGTGGCACGAGATGCAGCGCTCGGTGCGGAAGGCGCCGCCGACCGTGGCCTCCGGGAAGGTCGGGAACAGCTCCTGCACCTGCAGGCTGAAGGTGCCGCCGTAGTTCTTCTTGTATTGCTCCTGGATCGTCAGGTAGTCGCGGCTGGAGGTGTCTTTGAAGGCCGCGATCCCCACCAGCGCCAGCAGCACGGCGCTCAACACGACGAAGAGCCACACCCCGCGGCTCACCCTCATGTCGGCGAGCTGAGGTGGGGATGGCCGAAGAGGAGACCCGGATCGAAGTTGAACGCCTGGCCGCGCATGAGCGCGCCGATCAGCACAAAGGCCACCGCCAGACAGAGATAGATGGTGAACATGGTGATCGCCACCTTGCGGTCCTGCGGACGCCGGCTCGGGTTCTTGTCCAGGTACGGGGTAAGCATCATGAACACGATCACGAATGTGGGAAACGCGACGCCGGCCATGATCGGCGGGAAGCGCTCGAGCAGCTCCTGCAGGCCGACGAAGTACCACGGTGCCTTGGCCGGGTTGGGCGTGATGGCCGTGTTGGCCTTCTGCAGCAGGGGCGCGTTGACCTGGATGGAGACGGCCATGAGGAAGACGAACATCCCCAGGCCGGCGAGGAACTCACGCCAGACCAGCGTCGGGAAGGTGACGACGGTCTCCTCCTCCTCGCGCCGGCGCACCACCAGCGGCGGGGTGGCCAGCTCCGGTCCGGTGCTGGCGCGGGCACCCCGGGCGGCGCCTGCCGGCCGCTCCACGGTCGCCATCACAGGCCTCCTGTGAACCCGTCTTTTCGGACGCGCCAGAAGTGTACGACCATGAGTAAGAAGCCGATCAGGGGTAAGGCGATCACATGTAAGACGTAGAAGCGTATGAGCGCACCCTGGGCCACCTGGTTGCCACCGAGCAGCAGGTAACGCGTGTAGGGGCCGACGATGGGTGCGTACTTGGCCATGTTGGTGCCCACAGTGATGGCCCAGATGGCCAGCTGATCCCAGGGCAGCAGGTAGCCGGAGAAGGAGAGCAGCAACGTGGTCAGCAGCAGCAGGGTTCCGATCACCCAGTTGAACTCGCGGGGCGGCTTGTACGCGCCCTGGTAGAACACCCGGGCCATGTGCAGCCAGACGGTGATGACCATGCCGTGCGCGGCCCAGCGGTGCATGTTGCGGATGATGTCGCCGAACACGGCGACGAACTGCAGGTCCTTGATGTTCTGGTAGGCCTGGTCGACCGAGGGGATGTAATAGAACATCAGGAACAGGCCGGTGATCGTCAGCAGGATGAACAGGAAGAACGACAGGCCCCCCAGGCACAGCGTGTAGGAGACGCGAATCGCCGAGCGCTTGACGCGCACGGGATGGATGTGCAGGAAGAAGTTGGTTAGCGCCGTGCGCGCGGCCACCTTGTCGGTGCTGGGCAGGCCGTGCCGGAAGATCGAGCCCCAGACCTGCTCGACGAAAGCACGCACCGGGTTGGCTTGACCGGGGGTCGCGCTCATCGATGCTGTCTCCTCACTCCTGTGTCCTGTATCTCACACGCCCAGGGTCTTGCCATTGTCTTTCTTCGTGTCGACCCGCAGCCGCCAGTGCGGCGGCGTCTGGTCGCCGGGTTGACGGATGGCCACGTACTTGCTCCGGTCGACCACGAAGTGGTTGTCGGGTGTCACCTGGATGTCCACCCAGTCCATCGGCCGTGGCGCCGGGCCATAGAAGTTCGTCGAGTCGATGAAGTAGCGGCTGCCGTGGCACGGACAGGCCCAGCCGTTCGGGATCCGCTCGTTCGGCTTGCGGACCCCGCGTGCATCGGCCACGTCGTCTTTGACCCCGGAGCCGGTGGTGACGTCGGTGCCGTAGTTGGGCGTGCAACCCAGGTGCGTGCAGACGAGCAGCACCGCGTAGATGCCGGCGTCATCGAGGACAACGGTGACGCGCTTGGAGGTGATCGACTTCACCGCGACCCCGGCGCGCGCCTGCTTGGTCTGCGGGTCGACGCCGCCGGTGAGCTCATCGAAGGTGAAGTCGGTCTTGAACTGGGCGGGCGCGTTGCCCGTCACCTCCGGGAACATGAACTTCAGGATCTCGATACTCCCGAACACGGTGGCGCCGAGCGCGCCCACGGTGCCCATCAGCATGAGGAACTGGCGGCGCGTCGCCTCTGCGCGGGTGCGCAGGCGCCCGCGTGGCGTGTCGTAGGGGTTCACCGCCATGGTTTCCGCGCGACTCCTACAGCAGCGGGTTGCTCGAGGGTGGCGTGAGTATGTCGGCGAACACGATCGTCGAGATCATGATCACCACGAAGGCCACGATGATCACGAGGCATCCGAAGTCGGACCGCAGCGCGAGAACGAGCCGTTCGACCATCTTGCTTTTCAGGGGGTACGGACGCCGCAAGGATACGAGACAGGTGGCTCCGCTCGTCCTCGCCTGGGAGTAGCCTTCCGCCGGTGAACGGGTGGCGCGGGGTCGAGATCTACGGCGCCTTCATCAAGTTGACCGGCGAGCTCGAGGTGATCGGAACTGAGCGGCTGAGTGACAGCATCAACCGCATCGGCGGCTTCCTGCACGTGCGCAACACCCGCTCTGAGCCCCTCTCGGTCAACTACCCGGTGCTGAGCCGGCTCGAGGAGCGCGTCACCATCGCCAAGGCGGCGGTCATCCTCGTCTGCCCGCTGGAGGAGAGCGCCGGCGGCAACTCGGCCATGTGGCGCGAGACCGTCCCCTTCGCCGCATCGATCAACACCGCGGCGTTCTCGCTGGTCGGTGACGTGCACCTGGAGCCGGGCTTCGATCTCGAGGACCACCTCGACCGCCACCCCGGCGACTTCCTGCCCGTGACCAATCTCTCCGCGCTGTGGATCACAACCATCAGCACGGAAACGCACGCGCCGGCGAGGCGGCTACGAGGCCGCGTAGGCTTCCTCGCGCAGCTCGCGCTTCTGGCGCGCTCCCTGGGCGAACCCGATGAGCATGCAGAAGATGCCGGCCGCAGCGAACCCGAAGCCGATGAATATGGTCACAGCCCGCTGCGCGATCCCCAGGGAGTGCGGGTCCGAACCGATGAACGACTTCTCCGCGGGCGCGCCCCATACGGTGCTGATGAATGCGACGATGATCAGCAGCGTCGCGACGAAGTGCCAGATCGCCGCCGTCCGCACGCGGCCGTGGCGCGGCCGCGCAGTCAGATAGAACGCGACCAGAGCAGCGGTGATGAGCACGACATAGAAATTGAAGATGACGAACACGAGGATGGCCGACACGATCTGCGCCGGTGTCATCCCGTTGAAGAGGTTGATCGAGAACGCGCTGCTGTCGGCCAGCACGGGGGCGACGCTCACGGCGGGCAAGATTACACCGCCACTCGCGGCCTCGTAACCGGTGTTGGCGCCTAAGCTTCTGAACGAGATGGCGACCACTCCGGCTGCCGCGAGCAGCGGCCCCGCCGTGCAGCCCGGACAGCGCCGTGAGGCAGCCATCCTCGGCAGCGGAGCGTTCCTGCCTGAAGGCGTGCTCGGCAACGCGGAGCTGGAAGCGCTGGTGGACACGTCGGACGCCTGGATCCTCGAGCGCACCGGGATCAGCGAGCGCCGCCGCGCCGGGGCCGGCGAGACGGCATCGGTCATGGGCTGGCAGGCAGCCCGGCGGGCGCTGCGGGCGGCGGGAGAGCCGCAGGTGGACGCGATCGTCGTCGCCACCTGCAGCCCGGACAGCCTGCTGCCCTCGACCGCGTGCCTCATACAGCGCCGGCTCGGATTGCCGGGTATCCCCGCCTTCGACATCTCGGCGGCTTGTTCCGGCTACGTCTACGCGGTGGCGGCGGCGCGAGCGCTGATCCGGGCGGGCAGCGCCACGACGGTCCTGGTGGTGGCGACCGAGGCCATGACGTCGCTGGTCGACTACGGCGACCGCTCGACCTGCGTGCTCTTCGGCGACGGCGCGGGGGCCAGCGTGGTCGGGGCGGTGCCCGAGGGCGGGATAGCCGCGGTCCGCTGGGGAGCGGACGGTAGCGAGGCGGATCTGATCTATTACGGACCCAAGGCCGGCGATCCGGCCAGTGGCAACGGGCTGCGCATGCATGGCAAGGGCACCTTCCGGATCGCCGTCGAGCGCATGACCGAGATCGCGGAGTTGGTGTGCGCCGACGCCGGCTGGTCAGCGGCCGAGGTCGACCTGCTGGTGCCGCACCAGGCGAACCTGCGCATCATCGAGGCAGCGGCCAAGCGTGCCGGCATCCCCATGCAGCGTGTGATGGTGGACATCGACCGGCTCGGCAACACCAGCGCCGCGTCGATCCCGATCGCCCTCGCCGAGGCGGAAGCAGCGGGACGGCTGCGACCCGGCGACCGGGTGATCTGCGTCGCCTTCGGGGCGGGCACCACCTGGGGCGGGATGGCACTGCAGTGGAACGAACCGGGAGCCAGGTGACTGCGCGCCGCCAGCCTCCGGCCCGCCGCCTGCCGGCGCCGGGGCCGCAGCTGCGCCCGCTGGTCTCGACGGGGACGGTGTCCTGCCCGGCGTGCTCGCGCCGCTACGTGGTCGAGCGCTACGCGGCGGCATTCAACGTGTGCGCCGGCTGCGGGCACCACGGCGCGGTGCCGGCACGGCAGCGCATCACCCAGCTGGCGGACCACGGCAGCTTGGAGCTCATGAGGATCGAGGTCGGCGACCGCGACCCGCTCCGCTTCGACGACGGCGCGCCCTATCCGCAGCGCCTGGCCCGCGCCCGGGAGCGCACCGGGCTGAGCGAGGCCTTCCTGGTGGCGCGAGCGTCGATCGGGCAGGCGCCGGTGCTCCTGGCGTGCATGGATTTCGGCTTCCTCGGCGGCTCGCTGGGCAGCGCCGCCGGCGAGATCTTCGCCCAGGCCTGCGAGGCCGCCGCCGTGGAGCGGCGCGCACTGGTGGCGGTCTGCACCTCAGGCGGGGCGCGCATGCAGGAGGGGATCGCATCGCTGGCCCAGATGGCCCGCTGCTCGGCGGGCGTGGCCGCCGTCGGCCAAGCCCGGCTGCCGTACCTGTCGGTGCTGGGCGACCCGTGCTTTGGCGGCGTCACCGCTTCCTTTGCGGCGCAGGCAGACGTCATCCTCGCCGAGCCCGGGGCTCGCATCGGCTTTGCCGGGGGCCGCGTCATCGAGCAGGCGACGCACGACCGGCTGCCTGAAGGGTTCCAGCGGGCTGAGTTCCTCCTGGCGCACGGGATGGTGGACGCGGTCGTGGCGCGCCGCCACCTGCCTCGCACGCTGGCCACGCTGCTGCACATGTACATGCCCGCATGAGCAGCACGACGGAGACGGCGGAACGCGAGGCGGCGGCGCTGGCCGCTGTCGAGCTGGCGCGCAACCCTGAGCGGCCCCGGGCGCTGCAGGTGATCACCACCGCCTTCGATCAATGGACCGAGCTGCGCGGCGACCGTCTTTTCGGCGACGACCGCGCCGTGGTCGGTGGCCCCGCGCGGCTGGGGTCGCAGGCGGTGATGGTGATCGGCCAGGAGAAGGGCACCGACGCCATGAGCCGCGCGCTGCACAACTTCGGCATGCCCCACCCCGAGGGCTACCGCAAGGCGACGCGGCTCATGCGCCAGGCGGAGAAGTTCTCGCTGCCGGTCGTGTGCCTGGTGGACACGCCCGCGGCGTACGCGGGCATCGGCGCGGAGGAGCGCGGCCAGGCATGGGCGATCGCCGACTCGCTGCTGTGCATGCTCGGCCTGCGTACACCGACGATCAGCGTGATCCTCAGCGAGGGCGGATCAGGCGGTGCATTGGCGCTCGCCCTCGCCGACCGGGTGCTGGCGCTGGAGAACGCGGTGTACACAGTGGCTCCGCCCGAGACCTGCGCTGCGATCCTGTATCGCGACGCCGGGCAGCGGGCGCGCGCTGCCGCCGCGCTGCGCCCCGGCGTGGACACCGCCTACGAGATCGGCCTAGTCGACGAGCTGATCCCACGCGCATCCCGCTGTGGTCATAGCCGCGATTCGCGGCGCGTTGCTCCGCCATCTCGACGAGCTCTGTGCCGTGCCTGTTGACGAACTGCTCGAGCGCCGCGCGGCCCGTTACCGCGCCGCCGGAGGCTGAGCACCAGGTTCGCGACCCAGCGCCACGCCCCTTCGAGTTGGTACGCTGCGACGGCGTAGATCGAGCTAGGAAGGGAGGGGCTGATGCATCGGATGCACGTGGTGGCGCTCAGCGGAGTCGTCGCCGCGCTGCTGACGGGCCTGGAGCCTGGGGTGGGCTCGGCGGCGACAGCGCCATGGTCGATCGCTCGCACCCCCAATCCGCACGCGCGAAACGGGTCGTTGGCAAGCATCTCCTGCACCTCGACAACCGTGTGTGTCGCCGTCGGCAACCATGTGAACCTCTCCGGTCTTCAGCATGGATTGGCAGAGGTGTGGAACGGGACGCGCTGGACCGGGACCAGCGTCCCCACGCCCAAGCGCGGGCTTGCGGCGACCCTGTTCGGCGTCTCCTGCGCGTCGGCAACCGATTGCGTCGCAGTTGGTGCATGGGTGAACAACGGACCCTTCGAGGTGACGCTGGCCGAGCACTGGAACGGGACGAGCTGGAGCGTCACTCCTTCGCCGAACGCCGGCGCCGATCAGCGCATGCTCCTGGCCGTCTCGTGTGCGTCGGCGACGTTCTGCGCCGCGGTGGGTTCCTACTTCACAGTGTCGAACACCGCACCTACAGAAGGCTCGACGGCGTCTCGTGTGTGTCCGCCACCGACTGCGAGGCGGTGGGCTCGAGCGACGCGAACCAGGTACTCGCCGAGCACTGGAACGGCAGCGGCTGGAGCCTGCAGACGGTGGCCCTGCCGAGCGGCGCGAGCAACAGCTCACTTGCGGCCGTTTCGTGCACCTCGGCAACCGCCTGCATCGCAGTCGGCGGGGCATGCTTGCCGCCGGCCCAGTGCAACGTCGTTGGCGGAGGCCCGACGTCGCCGCTGGCCGAGCGCTGGAACGGGACGTCGTGGGCGGCGTCAGCGCCGGTTGCTCCCAGCGGCGTCAGCGCTGCATACCTTGACGGCGTCTCCTGCGCGACCGCATCGGCGTGCGCCGCCGTCGGCTTCTCGACAACCGATTTCGGCGGCACGGTCACCCTTGCCGAGAATTGGAACGGCACCTCGTGGTCGCAACAGACCACACCCAACGCCGCTGGCAGCATCTTCAATTCGCTTGAGGCTGTCTCCTGCGCCTCGGCGACATCGTGCATCAGCGCCGGCGGCGTCAATTACAGCGGGACGCTCGCCGAGCAGCTGAGCGGTACCTCATGGAGCCTGTTGCACGCCGCAGACCCCGGCGGGACGCTGGGGGGCGAACTGGCCTCGGTCGCCTGCGCGTCGAGCACTGCCTGCACCGCGGTCGGCGGAAGTCTGATCGAGGCCTGGAACGGAACGTCGTGGTCGATTCAGCGACCTGCCGAGCCAGTTGGCTTTCGCGGCGTCTCCTGCAGCTTGGCGACCGCATGCACCGCCGTGGGCGGGTATCTCAGCGGCGTCGGTGCCGATCGGTCGCTCGCCCAGCGCTGGGACGGGAGTGCGTGGTCGGTGCAGTCGACTGCGGACCCCTCGACCTCGGGAAACGTCGATCTGAGCGCGGTGTCGTGTCCCAGCGCAACGAGCTGCATCGCCGTCGGAATGTTCGAAACCAGCTCCAGCTACTGTCTCGGTCCTGGCGCAGGCGACAGCCCGCTGGCGGAGGAATGGGATGGAACGGCATGGTCGCTCAGCTCAGTGCCAGCGCCGAGCGGAGCGGTGTGCGTCGCTCTGACGGGAGTGTCCTGCACCTCGGCAACCCAATGTTTCGGCGTGGGCAGCTACACGGACAGTGCGAACAACTCGTTCACGCTAGTCGAGCGGTGGAACGGGACGGCTTGGTCGATCGTTGCCGGCACCGATCCCGGCGGCGGATCCAACCAGTTGAATGCCGTCTCCTGCGCGTCGGCAACGCTCTGTGTGGCGGTCGGCGTTTCGGGTTTTCAGTCGCTCGCCGAGCTGTGGAACGGCACGAGCTGGTCGGTCCAGTCGCTGCCCAGCGGCTGCTGCGCGCTCACCGGGGTGTCGTGCCCGAGCACCACCTCCTGCCTCGCCGTGGGGGGCCACATCGCCGAGCGGTGGGACGGCCTGACCTGGGCGTTCTCGCAGCCCGTGTTCCCCAAAAAGGCAATCGACTATTCAATCGTCGCCGACTCGTGCGCATCGGCAACCGCCTGCACCGCCGTCGGCCACGGGCTCGACGTCCTCATCCCGGCGCCTGTGTTGTCGTCTGGAGGAGGCATCCCTTCCACCGGAGGCGGAGGCGGCGGCACGCCGGTGACGCTCGCCGAGACCTACTCGGGCTAGCCTCCCCCCGCCGCCGTCAGGCGGCGACGGCGACGCTCCGTTTCTTATCCGGCTTCTTGAGGAAGAACGCGGGGATCACGCCGATGAGCGTGATGATCGCGATGAACGCGAATGTGCGGTCGAACGAGGTGCTGAGAACCTTGTCACCGAAGGCCTTGACGAACGGCGGCCGCGCCTGAGCTGACGTCGAGCCGCCGCCCTGCACCTGCAGGTTGCTGAACGATGCGCGCAGCTGGCCGCAGAATTCCACCTGAGTCACAGCGTGGTGCTCGCGCACGCTCGCCGTTGACAACACGGACTGCGAGGGCGTGCACGCGGTCTGCTGCGCCGCGGTCGTGAACTGCGCGGCGAGGATGGTGACCAGCACGGCGATGCCGATCGAGGAGCTGACGCGCTGCAGGCTGTTGGTGATGCTCGACGCGCGCGACGTGAACCTCGGGTCGATGCGCGCCAGCGCCGCCGACATCGACGGCATCATCGCGAAGC
>VBJV01000114.1:12041-12521 GCA_005879785.1 Chloroflexota bacterium | reverse complement strand
GCATCAATCAGGACTGCACCAACGACACCTCCCCGTCGTTTCCCGGCCGCGGTCAGGCGCAGAACGAGACCGCCATTGCAGTCAACCCCGCCAAGGCCAGCAACATCCTGGCCGGCCAGAACGACTACCGCCGGGGTGACGCCACCTGCGGAGCCGACTTCAGCTTCGACGCCGGTGCGCACTGGGGCAACGTCCTTCTCCCCATCGGCTTCAGCGTCCCGGGAGTCGACCATGCCGCCGCCCGGCATTACTGGACCAGCTCGGGCGATCCCTCGGTCGCCTTCGACAGCAGCGGCGCCGCGTACTACGCATGCGGGGCCTTCGATCGCTCCTTCCCGACCAACGATGACGCTGGCTGCGCCAACCCGGATGGCAACTGCGCCAGCGGCCTGTTCGTGTTCCGCTCAGTCGACGGAGGCGCATCGTGGAACTTCCCCGGCGGTTCCACCACGTCCGGCCAGGTGATCGCCACCCCCGGCC
>VBJV01000114.1:0-11970 GCA_005879785.1 Chloroflexota bacterium | reverse complement strand
GGACGCACTACGCGCCGTGCTCGGCCAGCCCCACGTGCGAGACGGCGGCGATCTACCTCTCGTACTCCGGCGATCATGGCGCCACCTTCTCGAAGCCCAAGTCCATCAGCGGCTCGTCGGCGAGCCTGTGTCAGAACGCCCTCAACCCCGCAACGCCGAACGCGTGCGACAACGACTCGTTCGTGCAGCCGGTGGTCGCTGCCAACGGTGATGTGTATGTGGTCTTCACCAACTACAACAACGCGGTCAGCGGCAACGACAATCACAACGACATCCTCGTCGTGAAGTCGACCAACGGTGGAAAGACGTTCGCCGACCCGCAGCTCGTGTCGCGCTACTACGACCTGCCGGACTGCGTGACATACACGGGCGCGGACGCTTTCCGCGCCTGCGTGCCGACCTCGCCGCTCTCCGCGGTCTCTGTCTTCCGCGCCGCCAACTACCCGAGCGCTGCCACCGCCCCCAATGACCCCAACACGATCTACGTCACGTTCGGCAGCTTTATCAACCCGCACTCCAACCCGACCAACCCAGCGGGACAGGGACATTGCGAGCCGAAGGGACTCAACAGCACCACGTTCCTCAACCTGTATCACGGCGTCGACCACGCCAACGGCTGCAACAACGACATCCTGCTCTCGGTGTCAAGCGACGGCGGCCAGCACTGGAGCGCCGCGGCAAGCGGTCCGGCGGCGGCAACGGTGGTCAGCAATGAGTCGAGCACGCTCGCCAGCCAGTGGTGGCAGTGGGCCGCGACCAGCGCATCTGGCACGCTCGCCGTCTCCTACTACGACCGCAAGTACGGCGATGACGTGAGCACCGGCGCGAACGACATCACGCTGGCGCAGCGCGACGGAAATACGGTCGGGCACGTGCGTGTCACCAGTGTCAGCAACCCGCCGGCGACGGAGTTTCCGGGAAGCTTCAATGGCTACAGCGTGTTCCTGGGCGACTACAGCGGCCTGGCGGTGAGCGGTTCGACCGCGTACCCGATCTGGTCGGACACCCGCAACCAGGAATTCTTCCAGTGTCCGAGCGCGGCGAGCTCGCTGACGCTCTGCCGGGTGACCAACGGCAACGTGCTGGGCTTCGACGAGGACGTCTTCACCACGCACGGCCTCAGCCTTCCGTAGCATCTGCGGCGATAATCAAAGGACATGGTGTCCGACACTCGATCTCGTAGACACGAAGAAGGCGCCGGCCGGGCCGAACGCCACGAGAACGGCGTCGACCTGACCCTGATCCGGCAGATGCTGGCAATGACGCCGGCTCAGCGCATGGCCTACATGTCGGCCGCCTCGCGGAACATGGCAGCGATGCGACGCGCCGCTCAACTGGGACCCACAGAGAAACGCGCACAGGCGTGACCGAGACCGAGGCCTACGATCCTCGAGACGCTGTTGCCGTGTTGCAGCGCCATGGAGTCCGGTTCGTGGTCATCGGGGGCGTCGCCGCCAATCTGCGAGGCTCGCCGTCGATCACCGCTGACCTTGATATCTGTTATGCACGAGACGGGAACAATCTCTCAGCGCTGGCTGAATCGCTGCGAGAGCTGGAGGCCACGCTGCGCGGCGCACCTGCTGGACTCCCGTTCCAGCTCGATGCGGACACGCTTCGCAACGGTGACACCTTCACTTTTCAAACGCGCGCGGGCAGTCTCGACTGCCTGGGTACACCTCGCGGGACCAGCGGCTATGAGGAGCTCGCCGCGCGCGCCACGCTGATGGACGTCGGCGCGGGTTCCGAAGTGCTGGTGGCAGCGCTCGAGGATCTGATCTCAATGAAGCGGGCCGCCGGACGGCTCAAGGATCGCGTCGAGCTGGAGATCCTCCACGCGCTTCGCGACGAGCTCCGGAGCTCGTAAAGCGGGCCGCCCCGAGCCGCACGCCCACCCCACGGCGGCGTCAGCTCGTTCCGTTCCCACCCGCTGCCAGCGGCAGCGACACCGTGAACGTGCTGCCGCGCCCCTCCTGCGACTCGACGGTGATGTCGCCGCCATGGCGGGTGGTGATGTCACGTGCGAGGTACAGGCCAAGGCCTGTGCCGCGCACGTGGCTGTTCTCCGGCGTGACGATGCGTCCGAAGCGGGTGAACAGCATGCCGAGGTCCGCCTCGTCCACACCCAGGCCCTCGTCTCGGACGCGTACCACCGCGTGCCGTCCTTCGACGCTCCAGCCCACCTCGATGTCGCCGCCCTGCGGCGAGTACTTCACGGCGTTGTCGATGAGGTTGGTGAGCACCATGGTCAAGCGGCGGCGGTCACCCCGAACGGGAATCGCCGCACGCGGCCCCTGCTCCACCAGCCGGTGCGGCCCATTCAGCAGCGGCTCCATCGCCGTCAGTGCGTCGTCGACGACGTCGACCAGGTTCAGTCGTGTCATCGCATACTCGATGCCCGCGGACTCGGTTCGCGCCGCCTCGAGCATCTCATCGATGAGCGCGGCCATCTCGTCGGTTTTCGACGCCAGCAGCGTCAGCACGCGGCGCATCTGGTCGGGAGGCACGAGCCCCTCACGCAGCATCGACACGTACCCGCGCACGATGCCCAGCGGACTGCGCAGCTCATGCGCTGCCAGGTTGAGGAATTCCCCCTTCAGCTCCTCGAGCTTCTTCTCGCTGCCCCCGCCGTCGCGACGCAAACGAGGGGACGTCAGCCGCCGGCTGAGCGCTTCGTGGCGGAGCCACGCAGGGCCCCCAGCTCCAGCCCTCGCGCCCGCAGCTCCGGCTCACCGAAGTTGGAGAGGATGACCGCGGGGATGCCCGCGGTTCGCGCGTCGGCTCGCAGCTGCTCGAGCACGGCGAAACCGTCCTTCTTCGGCAGACGCAGATCGAGGTAGATGAGGTCCGGCTGCTCGGCGAGCGCCATGTCCAACCCGGCCTGGCCGTCGGGGGCGACGACCACCGTGTAGCCGTCGGCGGCAAGGCGCGAGCGGTACATCTCAGCCGACACCTCGTCGTCTTCGATCAGCAGAACCTTGACTTCGTCTTCTTCCACGAGAGCTTCAGCCATGCTTGTTACCACCCGAATCGCGCATCACCGGTCGCATCGAGTTGGATCCCCACGCTCTGGAGTATGAATCCTGTAGGCCCGAATCTAGCCAGCGCCTAAGGGAAAGTCAACGTTGATCGCCATGGTGCGGCCCCTTCGCCGGTGTCTAATCGTCACCATGGCGCTGGCATAATATGATAGTCTCTCTAGCAGCTTCGCTGATACTGATGATCGGAGGCTCAGCGTGATGGACACCGTCGACGTTCGGTCCGCTCCCAATCCACTCGGCGTCGTCTCGGACACGCTCGATGAGCCCGTCGAACTCGTGTGGCGCTGCCTTGACTGCGGGTACCAGCGCCAATCGAGCCGTCACCTCGACAGGTGCCCACACTGTGGCGCGAGCGCGGATCGCGTCGCGGGCCGGACATCGGTCGCGTGGCGCACCATGCTCCGCGCCGAGCGCGCGGGTTTGGACCGCGCCAGCTGACGCGTCGCTCAGTCAGACGCCGGCCCGGCTCCTGGTGAAGCTCCCGGCGTTCCCGCCCCTATCGCAGCCGGCGTTGCCGACGGTGAGCTCTGCGGCGTGAACGAGGGCGCCGGGGTGGCGGACGCCGAGGGCGTGACCTCAGGCGTGGCGGACGGGGACGGTGACGGCGACGCAGACGGAGTCGGGTTGGTGAGACTGCCGATCGACGGCAGGTTGGCGCCTCCGGAACCACCGAAGGGCGCCTGGTCGGACGGCGAAGCCAGGACGAGCAGCCCGATTGCCACCGCACCCGCGGCGGCGATGGCCACGGTCGCGCCGACGATGGCGCCGCGACGCTCGGGCCGGTCGCCGGTGTTCTGCGGCGACGCCCGCCACGCGCGTCGCTCCGGCGTCAAGGTCACGCCTTCCGCGGCGACGGCCGCAGCCGGCGCCGACGCGTAGACCATGCCTTCGAACAGCAGCAGCGCGCCAAGGATGGCGGTGGCGTAGCTGGGGGCGCGGAGCACCATCGCGGCGGCCCCCGCCAGGGCCGCCACCGCCAGCAGCGTCTCCGCCCGAGCGGCGCGCAGCGCCTGCCACAGGCGCGCGTCGTCCTTGTGCTTCGGCGTGCGCAGGAACTCCGCCTGCCGGCGGATGAGCCCGCGCAGGCAGGCCAGGGTCACCACCCAGCTCAGCGCGAACCAGACGCGCAACGCCCGCGTCGCGTCCCCCCATGTGCACCCGGTCGTCAGCCGCATCGCCCACAAGGCGCGCAGCAAGCCGGTCACCGCGAACGCAAGTGGCACCACGAGCACCGCGCCGGTGAGCTGGCGCACGGGCAGCTGATGGTGCAGTGCCGTGGTCAGCGCGGTCGCCAGCAGCAGCAGCGTGAACACCGCCGTGAGCGGCTCGCCGAACCACTGCACGGCGCCGAGCAGGTAGCTGGTGCGCTGCGCGAGCGTCAGGCGCAGGCGGTGCGGCGCCAGGGGCAGCAGCTCGCGCCACCACATGCGCAGGATCTGCATGCCGCCGAGCGCCCAGCGGAAGCGCTGCTTCTTGAGGCCGTCGAAGTCGAGCGGCATCATCCCGGCGCCGTATGCAGCGCGATCGTACACACCGCGAAATCCGTGCCCGAGCATGCGCAGGCTGGCCTCCGCGTCCTCGGTGATGCAGGTCTCGCTCCAACCACCCACCTGCTCCAGCGCGCTGCGACGGATCAGCCCCATCGTGCCGCAGAAGATGATCGCGTTGCGGTGCGCGCGCGAGCGCAGCGTCAGGTCGAAGAAGTACCGGAAGCTGTAGAACAGGCCGCGCAGGTAGCTGCTGTCCTCCCAGTCGCGGTAGTACTGCGAGCTCTGCGCGAACGCCACCGACGGGTCATCGAAATGCCCCACCATCGCCTTGAGAAACTGCGGCGAGGCGACGTAGTCCGCGTCGATGATGCCGATCACCTCCACCTCAGCAGGCAGGCGCCGGGTGGCCTCGTTGAGCGCGCCGGCCTTGTAACCAGGCCAGTTCTCCAGGTGCAGGAAATGAAACCGGGGACCCAGTTGCGCGCAGGCCGTCTCCAGCGGCTTCCACAAGGCGGGATCGCTGGTGTTGTTGTCGACCACCTGCACGATGAAGTTGGGATAGTCGATGCGCGACAGCGCCTCCAGCGTGCGCCCCACGATCTCGACGGGCTCGTTGTACGTCGCGACCTGCAGCGCGACCCAGGGCTGCGACTGCGAAACGGGTCTGAACAGCTCGGGGTCGCGCCGGGTGAGCACATCGACGATCTCGAAGGCGTACGAGACCGCGAGGATGAGCGCCGCCAGCTCGAGCAGCAGCAGGATTGTCGACAGCGCCACCACCAAGGCGGGCAGCCCGCTCGCGTACGTGAGCAGCCCCGCGTACACGAGGTAGGCGACCGCGGCCAGGGTGATGGTCGCGAAGAGATGGGCGCCGAGCCAACTCCAGCGCCACTGCCAGAGCCGCACCAGCAGCGTGGCGCTCACCAGTGCGATGCTGAGCGCGAGCGCCGCGTTGGGATCCTGGAGGAGCAGCGTCGCCAGCCACGCGGCGAGCGCGAGCACCATCCAGACGACCGGCAGTGCGAGCCAGAAGCGGCCGCGCAATGCCCGCCGCCACAGGGCCGGCACGGTGCTGCAGCCGAGCACCACGCTGAAGAAGAGGACAGCCTCCAGAATCAACGCCTCGTCCTCCGCCGCAACCGATGCGGCGCGGGTGGGGTAAAGTGATAATTAGGCTATCATATATTCGCCCAATGCTGCGCCGGATAGCGCGTCTCGCCGCGGGTACGTACCCGGTCCGGCTCGCCCGCGTGTACGGCGACAGCCAGGCGGGCAACTACGCGGCGGGCCTCGCCTTCACCTCGTTCGTCAGCATGTTCCCGCTCATCCTCGGGCTGCTGGCGATCCTGGGCCTGGTCACCAGCGCGGCCAGCTATCGCAGCGGTTTCCTCGACGCTGTGTTCGGCTTCTTTCCCGCCGATTCGCGCGCGCCGCTCACCGCCGCCCTCGACGGCGTGCGTCACAACACCGGGCTGCTGGGCGTGCTCGGTGTGGCCGGCCTGTTCTGGAGCGGCAGCAGCCTCTTCACCTCGATGGAGTTCGCCCTGGGTCAGGTCATGGGCGCGCGGCAACGTGACTTCCTGCGCCAGCGGGCCATGGCCGCGCTGATGACCGTCGTCTTCGCGGTCGCGGTTGTGGCCACGATCTTCCTGAACTCGCTGGCCGCCCTGGTGCAAGGCATCCCGCAGCTGGCGCCGTTGCTGGGCCTGGCGGTTTGGCTGGTGTTCATGGCGGCGCTCTACCGGCTGGTGCCGAACCGAACGCACCGTCTGCGTCAGCTGTGGCCAGGCGTGCTGCTCGCCGGTGTCCTCATGGAAGCGCTCACGCTGCTGTGGCCCCTGTACGCCCGCCTCTCCCACGGGTTCAGCTCGTACGGCACGGCTTTCGCGCTCTTCTTCGTGCTGGCGACATGGCTGTATTTCTTCGCCCAGTTCACGCTGCTCGGCGCCGCGGCCAACCGCCTGCACGCTGGCCCCCCCGACACCCGCGGGCTCATCGCCTCGCCGTAGGGCCTACGCGGAACGCCAGCTGCCGGAGCGCTGCGACGTGCCGGCCACCCGCAGCGAGGCGGCCAGCTCGTCGCAGGGCAGGGCGCCGCCGTAGAAGTAGCCCTGCGCCAGCGGGCAGCCGAGCACGTCGAGCGCGCCGTGCTGTGCCTCGGTCTCCACGCCTTCGGCGATGGTGAGCAGCCCGAGCGAGGACCCGAGCCGGGTCAGCTCCTCGGCGAGGCGCCGATCGGGGCTGCCCTCCACGAGGTCGGCGATGAACGACTTGTCGATCTTGAGGACGTCGACCGGGAAGCTGTGCAGGTATGCCATCGACGAGTAGCCGGTGCCGAAGTCGTCGATGGCCAGGCGGACGCCAAGCGCACGGAGACCGCGCAGCCGGGTCAGCGCGATGGTGTCCTCGGCAACGCTCCCGCTCTCGGTCAGCTCGAGCACCAGCGCCGCCGGCGGCAGGCCGGCCAGAGCCAGCGAGCGCCGCACCGCGTCGACGAAGCCGGGATCATGGAGCTGCACGCTGCTCACGTTCACGGTCACGAAGAACTCGAGGTGCAGCTCGTTGCGCAGCGATGCCGCCTGCGCCACAGCCTCGTCGAGCACTCGAGGTCGGTGAGGAACTCGCCGGGACCGAGCAGGCCGGCCTTGGGGTGCGCCCAACGGAGCAGCGCCTCGGCGCCGACGATCTGGCGATTGCGCACGTCCACGATCGGCTGGAAGTGGAGGCGGAACTCGCGCATCGCCAGCGCACGGTCGAGGCCGCTGCGCCGCCGGCGCGGCTCGTCCATCGCCACGTGCATGCTCGGCTCGAACAGCCCGAACATCCCCTTGCCGCGCTGCTTGGCGAGGCGCAGAGCCACGTCCGCACGCTTGAGCATCTCGTCCGCATCCGCCGGGGGCTCCGCGGGGCCGTGCAGCGCGATGCCGATCGTCGCCGGCACCTCGACCGCGGCCCCGTCGATCTCCATGGGAGCGCGCAGCTCCTCGACGAGGCGCTCCGCCACCTCGAGGAGGTCACCCGCTGCGGTCACCTGCTCGAAAAGCAGCCCGAACTCGTCGCCGCCCAGTCTGGCCACCACATCCGCGGTGCGCAGCGACTCGCGCAGGCGCCGCGCCACCTCGACAAGCACGCTGTCCCCGCCGGCGTGGCCGATCGAGTCGTTGACGTTCTTGAAGTCGTCGAGGTCGATGAACATCACCGTGCAGATGCCGTCGTTGGCCCGCCGCCGCCTGGCGAGGGCCACCTCGACGCGCTGCCGGAAGAGCGCGCGATTGGGCAGGTCGGTGAGCGGGTCGTGCCCGGCGCGGAAGCGAAGCTTGGCCCGGGTGTCACCGAGGGCGCGCGACAGGCGCGCGTTCTCCAGCAGCACCAGCAGCTGGCCTCCGGCGAACATCCCGAACATGGCCACCGCCAGGCCCAGCGTCAGCGCGTCGACGGTGTGGCGGTTGAGCACGTTGACCCCGTAGAGCGACGCGGCGAGCAGCGCCGGGATGTACGCCGCCCCGGTGGCGCGGCCGGCGCCGTGCGCACGGCCAGAGGAGCGCCACGCCGCGGCACCAAGGGCCGCAGCCAGGGCTGCGTAGCTGGTCAGGACGATGCCGGTGCGCAGTCCGAAGGGCTGGACCACCCCGAGCCAGGCGATGAGCAGCACCGCGGAGGCGGCCAGCGCCGCGTCCACCAGCTCGCGCAGCAGCATCCCGTCACCCGCTTCGACAGCGGCCGGACGCCGGCGGCGGACGGCGACCAGCAGCGCCGCCATGGCTGCGACAACGGCCACGCCGAGAGCGCTGAGGTCCTCGGGGCCGACAAGCGCCGCGGACGCGGTCCATCGAGCGTGCGCGGCCAGCAGGATCCCGGCGCAGGCCACGAAAACCGCCCCGGCGCACACGGTGAAAACCCGCCCGAAAGCCATCCAGAGCATCAAAAGCTGCACGGCTGCGACAGCTCGGTCTGATCTCCGCGGCGATTGCCGATTGGAGCGTTTTCGTCACATCGCACCGGACGCCCTGTGACGCCCCGGGCAGGACGCTGTCGCGCGCCGCTGTCGGCGGATCTCACCGGGCGCTTTTCCGACCCCTGTTACAGTCGAGGCGATGATGGGTCACGGTGGGGGGAGGCGCTGGGCGCACGTCGGCGGCTCGGGCGACGAGCACGACAAGCCCTCGGGCCGGGTGCCGCGCAGGCACCTGGTGCGCGACATCGCCCGCCTGTTCAAGCCGCATCGCTGGGGCGTGACCGTGATCGGGCTGCTCGTGATGTTCACCGCCGGGCTCGGCGTCGTGAACCCGATCATGATCAAGGTCGTCTTCGATACCGCGCTCTTCCGGTGCTCGGGATGCGCCCCGGATCTGCCCCGGCTCTACGTCCTCGCCGGCGTGATGATCGCCATCCCGATGATCACCGGCGCGATCGGCATCGGACAGACGTACCTCACCAACCGGGTGGGCCAGCGCGTGATGGAGGACCTGCGCAACCGGCTGTACGCGCACCTGCAGGGGATGTCGCTCCGCTTCTTCACGGGGACGCGCACGGGCGAGATCCAGTCACGCCTCACCAACGACGTCGGCGGGATCCAGTCGGTGGTCACCGACACCGCCACATCGCTGCTGTCCAACGTGGTGACGCTGCTCAGCACGGTCATCGCCATGACCGTGATCTCCTGGCAGCTCACCGTGCTCTCGCTGGCGATCACCCCGCTGTTCGTCTGGTACACGTACCGCGCCGGCGCGGTGCGCCGGAAGGTCACCGCGCAGGCGCAGCAGTCCAAGGCGGAGATGAGCGCGATCACCGAGGAGACGCTGTCCGTGTCCGGGATCCTGCTCAGCAAGGTGTTCGGACGCCGCCGCGAGGAGCTCAAGCGCTTCCGCGAGGAGAACCACCGTCTCGCCGACCTGGCCATCCGCCAGGAGATGGTCGGACGCACGCTGTTCGCGGTCATCGGAACGTTCTTCTCCGGCATGCCGGCGCTGGTCTACCTGGTCGCCGGGTTGGTGGTGAGCTACGACGTCACCCACGGCATCACCGCGGGCATCACCGCCGGCACCATCGTGGCGTTCACCACGCTGCAGAGCCGCCTCTTCTTCCCCATCGGCAGCATGCTGCAGGTGAGCGTCGAGGTGCAGGGCTCGCTGGCGCTGTTCGAGCGCATCTTCGAGTACCTGCAGATGCCGCACGACATCGTCGATGCCCCCGACGCGCAGCGGCTCGACCCCGCCGCCGTGCGCGGCGACGTGCGTCTCGACCGCGTGTCCTTCCGCTACGACCGCAACGCCTTCGGAGAGATCGAGCCGGCGCCGCTCGCAGTGTCAGGCGCCGACGGCGCTGACGGGGAAGCACCGCGGGCATGGGCGATCGACGACGTGACCCTGGAGGTGCGTCCCGGACAGCTGGCGGCCATCGTCGGCCCGAGCGGCGCCGGCAAGACGACCATCTCGTACCTGATCCCGCGCCTGTACGACGTCACCAGCGGCACGGTGCTGATCGACGGCAACGACGTGCGCGACGTCGCCGTCGACTCGATCTCGGACGTGGTCGCCATGGTCACGCAGGAGACCTACCTGTTCCACGCGTCCGTGCGCCGCAACCTGCTGTACGCAAAGCCCGACGCGACCCAGGCGGAGCTGGAGGCCGCCGCGCGCGCGGCCTTCATCCACGACCGCATCGTGGAGCTGGAATCCGGCTACGACACGCTGGTCGGCGAGCGCGGCTACCGCATGTCCGGGGGCGAGAAGCAGCGCCTGGCCATCGCGCGGGTGGTGCTCAAGGCGCCGCGCGTGCTCATCCTCGACGAGGCCACCTCCGCGCTGGACACCACCAGCGAACGCCTGGTGCAGGCGGCGCTGCAGCCGCTGATGCGCGGCCGCACCACGATTGCGATCGCGCACCGGCTCTCGACCATCCTGGCCGCCGACGTGATCTTCGTCATCGACCGCGGCCGGCTCGTCGAGCAGGGCACGCACGCAGAGCTGGTCGAGCGCAGCGGCCTGTACGCCCAGCTGTACGAGCAGCAATTCCATGGCGGGCGCATTGAGGCGGAGTGCGAGGACGGCGTCGTGCTCTCCACCGGCGAGGTGATCCACGCCCCGGCGGAGACCGTCGCGTAGCAACGCCAGGCGGAGGCTATCCTACTGATGGTAGGATAGCCGTATGGCTATCCGCTCACCGGCGGTCAAGAAGTCGGTCACCATCCACCCAGAGACGCTGAGGGCGCTCGGCCGGGAGCGCACGCGCAACCTGTCGGCGACGGTGAACGAGAGTCTGCAGCTCGTTGCGGCCCTCGACGCCCAGCAAGCGATCGTCGCCGAGTGGGAAGCCCAGCACGGTGCATTCACTGAGGATGAATTGCGACCCTTCCTGGAATCGGCGATGCGCGCGCAGATCGAAAACGTCGCCCGTCTCTTGAGGGAACGAAGCGAGCCCGCATCGAGAGCACCGTCGGCCAAGCGTCCCTCCCGTCGCAAGTAGTTTGGGCAGACTGTCGCGGCGAGCCAGCTCGCGACTCTCGATCGCCCTCGTCACTGTGGATACCGGCTGGGTGATCGCTGCCGAAAGGAACCCCTCAGCGGCGCGGCGTCACATTGCGGTGTTGACTCGCGTCGGCCAGGTGCTCGTGATCTCTCCGGTCGTCGTGGTCGAAGCTCGCCAGCGCGCTACAGATGTCGGCGCGGTAGACGTCATCCTCGCTAAGCTGCGAGCCGAGCCGGTCACTCCTGAGGACGGCCGGCGCGCCAGTGAGTTGCTCCGAGCGGCTGGATCGGCGGCTGCGGACCCGTCGCGGCGGATACACGACATCGGGCTCGTCGACGCCATCGTGGCTGCCGTCGCCGAGCGACTGGGGGGCATCGTCTATACGGACGATCCGCGCCACATGTCATTGCTGGCAACTGCCGGCGCTCGTATCACGCCTCAGCGTACCCCGTACTGAGGTACATCGCTCAGGCGGACCGACCGGTCACGCCTCGTCGCTGCTTGAAGAAGGTAGTCAGGACACTGCCGCACTCGCTTGAGAGCACGCCCTCCACCACGTCGATGCGGTGGTTGTTGCGCGGATGACGCAGGACGTCGTACACGCTGCCGTCTGCGCCCTTCTTCGGGTCGCGCGCTCCGTAGACGCAGCGTGCGATGCGCGCCTGCACCATGGCCCCGGCGCACATCGGACACGGCTCGAGCGTCGCATACAGGGTGACGCCCTCGAGCCGCCAGCCGCCGACCAACCGCGCGACCTTGCGCAGCACCAGCATCTCGGCGTGCGCGGCGGCGTCGCCACGCCGCTCCATGGTGTTGCCCGCAGCTGCGATCACCTCGCCATCGCGCACCGCAACAGCGCCTACCGGAACCTCGCCGCGCCGCCCCGCGGCGCGCGCCAGCCGCAGCGCCTGCCGCATGAAGGCTTCGGTTTCCGGAGCGCTGACCGCCGTTCAGCCGACCGCGACGAGCGGCAG
>VBJV01000055.1:47971-76430 GCA_005879785.1 Chloroflexota bacterium | reverse complement strand
GTGACCCGGTGAGAGCGCCGTCCCCGCCGTGATGGTTTCGGTGGCCGTGGCCGTCGTGCTCGTCGCAGCCGTCAGGCTGTCGCCGTTGGTGCCGTCGGAGCCGGCGCCGCTGGGCACCGTCTCAATGAGGTTTGCGGCCGCGCAGGCGGAGCTGCCGGTGCCGCTGTAGACGTTGAACGCCACGGTGCCGCCCGGAGGGCTGGAACCGAGGAAGTTCGACACGGTCGCCGTGTCGGTGACGGACTGACCAAGGGTTGCCGACGACCGGCTGAGCAACGTGGTCACCGGCGGTGTCACGCAGTTCGTGATGTGCACCGGAACCGGCGCGATGTAGTCCTTGAGCGCGTCCGTGAAGACTGCCGACGACCGGCTCTTCAGGTAAGCGCTGCCGAACGTCTCACACGTCGATGTGCCCAGTGCCGAGCTCAGGTCGATGCCCGCCTCGCCGAACGTGGTCGGCTGCAGCACCCCGCCGGAGAGCTCGTTGTTGACGCACCCGGACGTCGTCTTGTTGTTGGGCGTCAAGCATGAGAAGGAGTCTGCCGTGCTCGAGTCGTTGATCGCCCCGTTCGCCTCATTGGCACTCGACAGGTTCGTTTCCGCTCCCCAGCACGGTGCGGACTGTGAGGTCGCGCAGGCGCCCTCGGTGGAGTTGTTGGTGATCCACTTGGTGAGCACGATGTCGATCGTGTTGCCACCGAACTGGTACTCGACGAGCAGGTCGCCGTCGGTGCGGTTCGGTGCGACCGTGGTCCCGTTCCCGGACGGGCAGGTCGTCAGGGCGAGATTGGCGTCCTGCGCCGCCTGGTTGAACTCGAAGTCCATGTCTGCCGAGCCACCGGAGGTGACTCGCGTCCAGCCCAGGTACAGCAGCGAGTGAACCGGTCTCGGACTGGCGAATCCGCTGACCGCCTGGCTGGCGACGTAGAAGTTGGTCAAGTCGCTCTTGTTGTTCGGGATCGAGCCGCACACGGCCTGAACGCTCAGGTCCTGCTCGTGCCCGCTCAGCGAGTTGTCGGTCGTGCCTGTCGGCTTGTCGTTGGCGCAGTACAGGCCGAGTGTCCCCAGCGGACCGGCGCTGCCGGGAAACGCGAGGCCGCCGCAGGTGGTCGGCCCGCTGCTCCCGCCTGCGTTGGCCCAGTCGTACGTCTCGCCGCTGTCCAGGTGGCTGTTGCCCTCGATGCCGAAGCCACCCAGCTGGGCCAGCGTCAAGTTGCCGCTGATCAGCGCGCTGCCGCTCACGGCCAGTGACAGTGGCACCACCACCGCAGCGACCGCGACCAGCGCGCGCTTGCCCAGCCGGCGCCGTCCCCCATGAGTCGTCAAAACCGTCATGTTTGGAAGTCCCCCAAAGAAATTCGGCCGAGGCTCGAGGGCCTTCGACCGTGCGTTGTTTGTTCTGTTTGCGTCGTTCTACGAACCGATGGTCCCGGCGTGCCTCCCCGTGAAAAAAGAGCTGTGCCCCCTGACGAGTGAAGGCGAACTATAGCCGGTGGGATTGGGAATATTCAAGCGGCTGGTGATTTCAGCCTGATCGACGGGCTCGACGTGCCTCATCCGATGGGCGGGCGGGCGCGGTCGCGCACGGCGGATACTCTTGGCCGATGCCTGAAACGCTGCTCGGCAGGGTGGTCCGCAAGCAGTCCTGGATGGAGCCGCTGTCGGAGTTCGTCCAGAAGGCCGTCAGCGGGACGTTCCGGTTCCTCGGCCCGCCGGGGCGGCCGCTGAAGAACCTGCTCCATGGCACATTCCTGCTTCGCCATCCGCTCCACCCGGCCCTGACCGACGTCCCGGTGGGCGCCTGGACGGTGGGCGTCGTCGCGGACTTCGCGGCCCACTTCACCGCCCGGATTCCCGAGGCGGCCGGGGACGTGGCGCTCATCGTCGGGCTGCTGGTCGCGCTGCTGACGCTGGTGACGGGCTACACGGATTTCGCCGACACCGTCGGGATGGAGCGCCGCTTCGGCTGCGCGCACGGCTTGCTGATGACACTGGTGGTTGCCATCGAGATGGTGTCGCTCGGCTTGCGCTGGTGGGCCGGCGAGGCAGCCCACCCGGTGGCCGTCGGGCTGTCGACCGGCGCGTACGGCATCCTGCTGCTGGGAGCCTGGCTGGGCGGCCATGTGGTCTTCGGCATCGGCTACAGCGTCAACCGGGAGGCGTACCTGGCCGGCCCGGTCGACTGGGTGCCCGTCGGGGCGGCGTCAGCGGTTCCGGAGACGGGCATGCACCTCGTCGAGGCTGAGGGGACGCAGGTGCTGCTCGCCCGCCTCGATGGTGCGATCTGTGCCCTCGCGGACGTGTGCACGCACGCCGGCGGCCCGCTGCACGAGGGCACGCTGGAAGGCGGTGTGGTCACGTGTCCGTGGCACGGCTCGCGTTTTCGGCTGCGCGACGGCCACGTGGTGGGGGGACCGGCGACCTTCGACCAGCCGCAGTTGCTGGTTCGCGAAACCGAAGGCACCCTCGAGGTGAAGCTCGCCGACCCACCGCTCTGACGCGGGATCGCCCGCTCAGCTCGAGCGCTGGCGATTCAGAATCGTCGCGACTCGGCGTGGAAGCGGATCACGCCGAAGCTGTTCGAGTGTGCGCGGCAGCGGTATGGCCCAGTTGTCGCGATCTGGCGCACCGGGCATGTTGGGACGTCGCCGCGCGAGCGTGACATCGTCGAGCGAGGCTGCCACCAGCGCGCACGGCGATGTCGCGAGCGTCGAATACGCACGCGCGACCACCTCGTCGAGCGGCGTGTGCTCAGCGCCCCCGGTGAGCCTGCGCAGACGCGCCCTGGTGCGCGCCTCGCCGGCACGGTTGATGTCGCGACCGCGCGCCTCCTGGTCGCGTATGTCGTCGCCCGTCCACACGCCGGCGACGGTGGGCAGGTCGTGCGTGCTCATCGCCGCCAGCGCGACCTTGGGGTAGCGCCGCGGCGGCTCCGACTCGAACCAAGCCACCCGATACGACATGGCGCCGCGGCGGCGCATCTCGACGCGCACGCCCTTCTCCACCGTGCCCAGGTCCTCGCCCACCACGTAACACCGCGCGCGCGTGCTCTCCAGCGCGAGCACGTCGAGCAGATCGCTCGCCCGGTACCGGACGTAACGCGCTCGGCGTTCGTGCCGCTGCGTCGCCGGCACCAACCAGAGGCGGAACATGCCCATGACGTGGTCCACGCGAATGCCGGCGCTGTGGCGCATCGCGCGACGCAGCGTCTCGATCAGCGGAACATATCCCGCCTGGCGCAACCGAGCGGGGTCGAACGCCGCCAGGCCCCAGTCCTGACCGCTCATCGAGAACTCATCGGGTGGCGCGCCGATGTGCACGCCAGGAGCGATCGTGTCCTGCCAGAGCCACGCGTCGAAGCCGTCCGGAGCGAAGCCGACGGCGAGGTCGTTCACCAGCGGCGCTTCGCGCGCCGCGGCCTCGAGTTGCAGCTCCAGCAACCACTGCAGCCAGCAATGAAAGCCGACACGCAGGCGCCGCTCGCGAGCGAAGTGCTGCAGCGCCGGCGAATGCGGGGACCTGAATCGCGCCGGCCACGAAGGCCACGGCTTGCGTTGCCACTCGCTGAGCGTGCAGAACGTCGCGTACAACTGCAGCGTCGAGCCCTGCTCGCTCTTGAACGCGCTGAACGCGCGCGGCTCATCACCGCCGGAGAAGCGGTCCCAGAGGCGCTCGAGGACTCCCGTCTTCATTGCCGCGATACGGTCGCGATCGATGCGCGCAGTGGTGTTCAGCTGCCGCGCCTCGAATGCGACCTCGTTTGCGGTGGAGTCGTCGCGCGCCCCCGGCACAGCATCGATGTTCAGGTAGAGCGGATTGCGGAAGAGCCGGCTGGAGACGCAATACGGACTCGGCTCCTGTGGAGCATGCGACCGCGCCGCATGCAGGGGATTCACGATGAGCATCCCGGCGCCGAGGCGCCTCGACCAGGTTGCGAGCCTGCGCAGATCGCCGAGGTCACCCATGCCCCAGCTCTCTCGTGAACGGAGTGCATACAACTGCACTGCCCAACCCCACGCGCGCTCCGGCGGACGGTGACAACGTCCGGGGCTCACCACGAGCAGCCGCACACTCCCATTGCGAAGTGTGAGCCGGTGGTATCCATGCGGAAAATCGAATGGCAGCCTGGTCATCGCCGCCATCTCGCTGCCGTGTTCGAGGTGAATCCAGCGCGCGGCAGCAGGCAGCGTCGCGCCGGGGCGAACGAACACGGGGGAGCCACGTGTAGCATCCACGTGCCTTGAATCACTCCGATGTCGCGCGGGACCAGAACGTCGCGTCAATGAATGTCGCGATCCGTGCCTAGAGCGGCGGCTCCGTCCAGCGGCATCGGCCTGCAACCAGCCTGGCCCGGGACGGACCATCCATTGGGCGCCACGTGGGACGGACAGGGTACCAACTTCGCGATCTTCAGTGAGACGGCGGAAGGCATCGAGCTCGTGCTCTTCGACAGCGACGGAACATCGCGTGCGGTGTACGACCTCCTCGAGCGCACCGACCTCGTCTGGCACGGATACATCGCCGGCATCGGGCCCGGGCAGCACTACGCGTATCGAGCACGCGGCGCCTATGCGCCGCACGACGGCCTGCGCCACAACCACGCCAAGCTCCTGCTCGACCCGTACGCGCGGGCCATCTCCGGACGCTTCGTGCACGGCCCCAATCTGTACGGATACACCCTGGGGGAGGACGACCTCCACGTCAGCGCCGATGACGACGCGGCGGATATGCCGCGCTGCGTGGTCGTCGACACGTCGTTCCCGTGGGGCGACGATCGCAGGCCGAACACTCCCTGGGCCGACACAGTGATCTATGAGACCCACGTCAAGGGATTCACGATGCGCCATCCCGACGTGCCAGCGGAGCTGCGCGGCACCTACGCGGGCCTTGCGCATCCTGCCGCCGTCGACCACCTGCGACGACTTGGTGTCACGGCCGTGGAGCTGATGCCCATACATCACTTCTTCGACGCCGACCACCTGGTGAGCAACGGCCTGGTCAACTACTGGGGCTACGACTCCATCGCCTACTTCGCACCGGAGTCGCGCTACTCCAGCTCGGGTGGTGACGGCGGGCAGGTCCGCGAGTTCAAGGCGATGGTCCGCGCGCTGCACGCGGCGGGGTTGGAGGTGATCCTGGACGTGGTCTACAACCACACCGGCGAGGGCGATCATCGCGGACCCACGCTGAGCTTTCGCGGCCTTGACAACCGCGCGTACTACCGTCTGCGTGATGACGATCCGCGTCTCTACTTCGACGTGACGGGCACGGGCAACAGCCTCAACGTCCGCAACCCGCACACCCTGCAGCTGATCATGGACAGCCTGCGCTACTGGGTCACGGAGATGCACGTGGACGGCTTTCGCTTCGACCTGGCGGCGGCGCTGGCACGGCAGTTCTACGAGGTGGACCGGCTCTCGGCGTTCTTCGACATCATCCACCAGGATCCCGTGCTCTCCCGGGTGAAGCTGGTGGCCGAACCGTGGGACGTCGGCGACGGCGGCTACCAGGTGGGCAACTTCCCGGTGCGCTGGGCCGAGTGGAACGGCGGCTTCCGCGACACCGTGCGCGATTACTGGCGCGGAGCCACGGGCGTGCGCGACCTCGCCTACCGGGTCACCGGCTCCAGCGACCTGTACCAGGACGACGGTCGGCATCCGTGGTCGAGCATCAACTTCGTCACCGCCCACGACGGATTCACACTCACCGATCTTGTCTCGTACAACGAGAAGCACAACCAGGCCAACGGTGAAGACAACCACGACGGCATGGACGACAACCGCTCGTGGAACGGCGGCGTCGAGGGTCGCACCGGCGACGAGGCGATACTCGCGCTGCGCGCGCGGCAGCGCCGCAACTTCGTCGCCACCGTGCTCGTATCGCAGGGCAGCCCGATGATCCTGGCCGGCGACGAGATCGGCCGCACGCAGGGCGGCAACAACAACGCGTACTGCCAGGACAACGAGACCTCCTGGCTCGACTGGAACAACGCGGACCAGACCATGCTGGCATTCGTGCGCCGCATGATCGAGCTGCGACGCGAGCAGCCGGTGCTGCGGCGCAAGCGCTTCTTTTCAGGGCAGGCCATCTACGGCTCAGGGCGCAAGGACATCGGCTGGTTCCTTCCCAACGGCCGCGAGGTGACCGACGCCGAGTGGTTCGACAGCGCACGCCGATCGCTGGCCATGATCCTCAACGGCGATGAGATACCGGATCGCGACGCGCGGGGTGAGCGCATTCGCGGCGACACGCTGATGGTGCTGCTGCATGCGGCGCCGGCGGCGATCAAGTGGCGAATCCCAACCGGCTGGGGCGGCGTCTGGAGCGTGCTGGCCGACACGTCCGCGCCGGATGAGCTGGCGGCGGCACGCCGGTACCAACCGGGCGAAACGGTGCCGGTGGCGAGCCGGTCGCTGGTGGTGCTCAGACGCGAGCGCGCGCAGCCCCCTCCTTGAACATACGGATGCCGGTCAGCCGGCGTGAACGAGCACGGCGGCGGGCAGCTCACCCTCCCCAGTGATGCGGTTCCAGTCTCTGAGCGACTCGCGGTAGAGGCCGTGGACCACCCAGAGGAAGTAGATCGCGGCCGGGATCGACAGGAAATCGACGATCAGCCCGTGGACACCGTACTGGTACACGCCTTTGATGCTGTACAGCGCCCAGATGCCGTGCATCAGCGCGCAGGTCGGAAACACGGCGCTCAGCGACAGGCCGGAGAGGGACCAGCCGCCCATCGGCGCGCGGTTGCGCAATTGCGTGCGCAGCAAGAACCAGCCGATGGCCATATAGATGAAGACGAGCAGCACGTTGGCGACGCTGAGCGCGCTCGGCTCAAAGCCGCCTCCGACTCCATACGCCGCAGCGAACAGGGCGCCTGCGACCAGGCCGGCGTGCCCGGGATGAAACGGTCTCCCCTGCCCCCGGCGAACGCCTCGACGCGCAATGCCAGCCAGATGACGCCCACCGGCAATCCGACGATGACGCTGAACAGGTCCAGCGGGCCGCCCAGGCGGCCCTCGAGCGCGATGTGCACGCCGTGGATCAGGTGGTGCGGCCCGCAGGTGAACGCCATGAACAGCCAGGCGGTCCCGAAATGCGTGAAGCCGAATGACTTCCAGTCCCGCTTCATCTCGATGGCGGTCATCACGCCGTAACCGCAATACGCGAGCCCCAGCACGATGTTCACCAGCGCCACCCCAGCGCTCATCCTGTTTTCCTCATCGGTACTCCGATCTGCCGCATGAATTCCTGGATGCTCGACGGCTCGCCGACGTCGAGCGCCGCACCCGTGCTGGTGTGCGCGCGCGAGGCGGAGCGCGCGGTGCGCGGTAGTGCGACCGTGAAGGTGGACCCCTTGCCCATCGCGCTCTTGACGGCGACATGCCCGCCCATGGCCTCGACCAGCGAGCGCACGATGTACAGACCGATCCCGGCGCCGTGCACCCGAAGGCCATCCGATTCGCCGGCCTGCCAGAACTGCTCGAAGCAGCGCGCCGTCTGCTCAGCGGTCATGCCGATGCCGAAATCGGCCACGCTCATGCGCACCCAGCGGCGGTCGCACCCGGTGCTCACCACCACGGGTCGGTCCGGTGGCGAGAAGGCCACGGCGTTACCGAGCAGGTGGTCGAGGATGATCTTGATCGCGGCCGGGTCCGCGAAAGCGCTGTGCAAGCCCTGCGGGGATTGCAGCAGCACCATGCGCCCGGTGCTGCCACGCAGCGCGTCGATGCGTTGGGCGACCAGCGAGTATATGTCGACCTCGCTCGAGGTCACGGTCACGGGGTGCTGGCTCTGCTGCCAGCGCTCCAGCGTGGCGGCCGGGCCAGGCTTGCTCCAGTAGTATCCCTGCGCGCAGTCGCAGCGGAGCGCGCGCAGGGCCACCAGTTGCTCCTCGGTCTCCACGCCTTCGGCGACGACACTGAAGCCGAGCGCATGCGCAACGTTGACCACCGCGGCGACGATGGCGTCGGATGCGGAGTCGACGCTGAGCCCGGCCACGAATGAGCGATCGATCTTCACCACGTCAACCGGAAAGCGGCGCAGGTAGCTCAGCGACGAGTACCCGGTGCCGAAGTCATCGATGGCCAGCCGGACTCCGAGCTCCTTGAGCGCGCGCAGCGCGTCGATGGACGACTCGGCGTCCTCCATGAGCACGCTCTCGGTGATCTCGAGACATAGACGTGAGGGGTCGAGGTGCGTCGTGTCCAGCGCCGTGCGGATGACCGCGACGAGGTTCGGGTGGGTCAGCTGCTGCGCCGAGATGTTCACGGACAGCTCCCGCGGGGTGAAGCCGGGTGCCCATGCGGCGACCTGACGGCAGGCTTCCTCGAGGACCCAGGAGCCGAGCGCCATGATCTGCCCCGTCTCCTCGGCGAGCTGGACGAACTCCTCTGGGCCGAGCACACCCAGCGACGGGTGCTCCCAGCGCACGAGCGCCTCCACCCCGGTCATCGAACCATCGCTGACGCGATGCAGCGGCTGGAAATACACCCGCAGCTGCCGCTCCTCGATGGCACGGCGCAGCGCGCCGGTCTGGTCGATGCGCGCCATGGTCAGCTCGCGCATGCTCGCGTCGTAGACCTGGAAGCGGTTGCGTCCAAGCTCCTTGGCCTGGTACATGGCGAGGTCGGCGTCATGGAGCATCGCTTCGCGGTCGGTCGCGGCCTCGCGGGTCACGGCGATGCCGATGCTCGTGGACAGCGTGATCAACTGGTCGTACATCCGCAGCGGCGCCGCCACCGCCTCCAGGATGCGTGCCGCCACGGCGCGTGCAGCCGCCTCGTCGCGAAGCCCTTTACACAGGATGGTGAACTCGTCGCCGCCGAAGCGGGCCAGCGTGTCCTCCGGACGCAGCGCGCCGCGCAGGCGTGAGGCAACCTCGATGAGCGCGCGGTCTCCGGCCTCGTGCCCGAACCCGTCGTTCACCTGCTTGAACCTGTCGAGATCGATGAACAGAACGGCGAGCAGGCTGTCGACGCGAGCCAGCCGCCAGAGGGCCTGACCGAGGCGGTCGAGGAACAGAGCGCGGTTCGGCAGGTCGGTGAGCGTGTCATGCATCGCCAGGTGTGCGATGCGCGCCTCCGCCGCCTTGCGTTGGGTCACATCCTGGACGTGCGCGATGGTGTATTCGGGCGTGCCGTCGAGACCGCCGATGGCGAACGACGCCACCTCGATGTCGATGGGATGTCCGTCCTTGTGCACGAGCCGCGTCTCGGATCGGATCCGTTCGAGCTGACCCGTGCGCAGCAGCGCTTGGCGCGGCGCCGCGCTGAACCGGTCCTCGGGGTGCGTGATGTCGGCGATGTTGACGCCCAGCAGTTCGGCGGGTTCGTAGCCGAGCAGACGGCAGAGCTCAGCATTGACGCGGAGCAGGCGGCCGTCGGCGCTGAGGATGTAACCGCCGATCGAGGCGTCCTCGAATGCGTGGCGCAGCAGCTCTTCGCCCACGACATAGCCACCGATGGGCGAATCGGCGAAGCTCACCTCGACCAACGCGTTCGTTTTCCGCGGTGGTGTCGACGCGACGTGATCCGACTCCATCACAGGGGTGGGGGTTCCGGGGATCTCACACGCTCCAAGACTTCTGCCCCTCTCGCGGGCGCCGCCGATGCCGACGCGCTCGGGTCTCGCTTGTCAGCCTACCCTTGTTCTCGCCGACCGCCGCGACGAGTTCACAACTCTTGATCGCGTGTTTCGGGATGCGGGATCCGTGCCGGCGGATGCGAGGAAACGTTGCCGTGCCGTGACAGCGCAACCTGTGACACCGCGATCATCTGACCTGGCGCCGTCATCCTCGCGGGTCGAGGCACCGCCGGCGCAGCGCGCGTGCTGCGCGCGTAGCCGTCAGCTGAACCAGCGTTGCCGCCGAGACTGGCCGAAAGTGCGCTTCTCGGCCGCGATGGCGGATGACGCGGCCCTGAACGACGCCGTGGGAGCGGAGCCGGCGAGGAAATTGACATCGACGCGCGCCACCATCTCATCGCCCATCTCGATGTAGCAGATCGCCGCGCCCTCGTAGGGCGGCGGAGGGGCGCCGCGCGTGACGCGCGAGATGATGACGTCCGCCACGGTTCGTGCCTCTCCCTCGGCGATCACCCCCGCCCTGGGCACAGGAGCGTTGGTGATGTCGCCGACTGCGTACACGTCCGGGAACCGGGTGGCGAACGTGGCCGGATCGACGGGGATCCAGCCTTCCTCGGTCAGACCAGCCTCGACCACGACGGCCGGCGCGCGATGCACGGGGATGCCGAGAAAGATGTCGTATGGCAAGGACCGCCCGTCGGCGAGGTGGGCGCGCTTCGCGTCTGGCTCCAGGCGGGTCACCATCGAACCGCCCGAATACGTGATCCCGCGTTCCGCAAGCATCGCCAGGATGGCGTCCGACGTCTCAACCGACACAGGAATCGGCTTGGGGAGCGGCGAGATCACATGGATGGCCGCATCGTCGCGCACGCCGTGCCGCACCAGATGGTCGTGCAGCATGAACGCCGACTCGCTGGGGGCGGGCGGGCACTTGAACACAGGCCCGAGCACCCCGATGAGCGCAACCCCGGAGGTGAACTGCGGCAGCACGGTGGCGAGGTGCGCCGCACCCTGGGGTGAATAGAACTCGTGGCCGCCCTCGACGAAGCCCGGTGTCGCGGCAGGGTCCAGATCCGCTCCCAGAGCGACGACGAGTATGTCGGCGTCATATGTGTTCCCGTCGGTGACCACGCGGCGGCGGTCCGGCTCGATGCTCGTGACTCGCTGGCGGCGGAAATCCACCGAGGGCTTGACGATGTCGCTGTAGTGGCACTCGACCGACGCGATGTCGGCGTGGCCGAACATGACGTCGAGCTTGGTGAAGCCGAAGACGAAGGACTCGGCCTGATCGATCAGGGTGACATGGACCTGCTCGGGTACCGCTTCGGACAGTCGCGTGGCGAGTTCCAGGCCGGCGAACCCTGCGCCGAGGACCACAACACGGGTGGGCATTCCGGCAAGGATACGCACCGCTCAGGACAGGCGATGGTCGGGCACGTGCGACGTGCCGAGGGACAGAATCGAACTGTCGACACCAGGTTTTTCAGACCTGTGCTCTACCAACTGAGCTACCTCGGCGTGCGCAACAGCGCCTCGTCACGTGCCGCGAAGGATACCGAAGCAACGGGCTGCGGACGGTTTGAAGTGATCGGCGCACTCGCCGACAGCAATCGCGAACTCATACCAGCGGGCTATGGGACATATGTGATAGACACCCTGTAAGGTTCAAGGCGCAAACACAGGAGGCTGAGCATGAGACTAAGCCGCAAGACAGCTGTGTTCACAACGCTGGCCGTGGCGGCCTTTGCCCTCGGAGGCGTAGCTCTGGGGAGAGCTGCACCAACCGAAGCGGGCGACTTCTACCTGATCTGTAACCCAGGGTGTGTCGCGTCGACCGGCAGCACGCACATCTTGGGTCACAGCTCGAAGACGTCGTTCACCGTGCCCAGCGGCGTGAGCGGCGCGCCGACGGTGGTGTGCACCAACTCCACCGCGGGTGGCACGCCTCCGGCGAAAGCGGCCGGACTGGCGCCGTTCGCGATCAGCCCGCTGCCGGTGTTCAACGACGGGTCGTCGACTCTGCCGTGCAAGGACCAGTTCGGTAACCGGTACACGGAGACCTCCAACAACACCAACGGCAAGTGGACGATCGGCTTCATCGACTTCGGCAGCGAGACCACAACGGAGCCGAACAGCGGTGACCGACTGTCGGTCCACATCCCGAGGGCCGGCGCGATCGTCAAGAGCAGCACCGGCTGTGTGATCACCGTCGCCCCGTGGGCTGCCGTGACCATCTCGAGTCCATACACCGACGGGGTGAGTGGCGTCTACCACTTCAACGTCAACATCAAGAGTCTGCCGGTGCGTATCACCGGAACGACCACTTGCCCGCTGATCACGCCGTCCACGTCGTCGTGTGCGGGGCAGAAGCCAGCAGTCTGCTCGAGCTTCGTCGGCGTCTACGCCTTCAAGCCGGGCGTCCGCGACTCCGCATAGCCTCTTCGGTCGCTGAAGGGGCACGAGCTCAACGCTCGCGCCCCTTCTCTTTTGCGCACTTGCGGCGCGAGGGGCCGCACCGCGCTCCCTACAATCCAAACGTGGCCAGGGTCATCCATGTGCGCGTTCGCGGTCTGGCGGATGCTCAGCGCGCCGCTCTGCAGGCGCGCCTCGCCGAGCTGGCCGAGAGCCGTGACTGGCGTGACCAGCGACCGTGGCTCGCCGATGCGTCGTCCACCGAGCTGTTCAGCCAGCTGTACTTCGCCGAGGCGGCCGAGACCGAGCAGCGCGAGCATCCGGAGCAGGGCCCGCTGTCCGCGGCGAGCTTTCTGCGGGTCGCGGGCGACGAGACCGATGCGCTGGCCCTGCTCTTCATGCTCCGTGACCTGTCCGAGCGCTTCGGCGTCCGGGTCACGGTGCGCGACGCCGACAACCCGATCGCCAAGCTCCGCAGCATCGAACTGGCGGCAGGGCGGCTCGCCGCCGGCGCGGCGCTCGAGTCCATCCTGGTCCGCCGGCCGATCTTCAAGCGGATGCGAGGCGGTGAGCGCATCGAGATGTATCCGCCTCGTGCTCTGGGCCGAGCCTTCGGAACCGTCGACGGAACCGACGGGGAGCGCAGGTCCTGGAGCTTCCTGGTGCACGGCATGCGCGACTCCCGGCCCAGCTTCCTGGAGGCGGAGGCCGAGGCGATGCGCATCTGGCGCGGCCTGCGCTTCCTCGAGTGAGGGCCGTCGTCCAGCGGGTTGCGCGGGCGGCGGTGGTGGTCGATCAGGAGGAGGTGGGGGCGATCGGCCCCGGACTATGCGTGCTCCTCTCAGTGGCGCCCGATGACGACGAGCAGATCGCCCGCCACCTCGCCGGTCGCATCGCCACTCTGAGGATCCTCGCCGACGGCCAGGGCAAGATGAACCTTGACGTCGGCGCAACCGGCGGCGCCGTCCTGGTGGTCAGCCAGTTCACCCTTCACGCCGGCACCTCGCGGGGGCGTCGCCCCTCCTTCATAGGAGCGGGTCCGCCGGAGCTCGCTGAGCGGCTCTGCGCTCTGTTCGCCGGCGAGCTCCGCGCCCGCGGCGTCGAAACGGCAACCGGGCGCTTCGGGGCGCACATGCAGGTCGAGCTCGTCAACGACGGCCCGGTGACCATCGTGCTCAGCAGCGGCGAGCCCCCGTGGGCTGCTGACGCCGGCTAGAACGCCGGCGGCGGGGCGGTGTTATCCAGCGCGGCGCGCCCGCAGCGCGGCCAGCTGCTCGTCCTCTCCCCCGCTGCCCGAGTAGCGGAGCAGTTCAGGCGGCCGGCCGCCGGTGCCGGCCGGTGAGCGGAAGCGCGGTACGCGCAGCCTGAGCGCGGCCACCTCGCTGTCCCGTACCGGACGGAGCACGCCACCGTCGCGCAGCTCCTGGATGCGCCGGCGGAAGGTGCGCTCGCTGCCCTCGGGGCCGCCGTGCAGGGCCACGTGGAGGCGGAGCAGGTCGTCGCCCGTGAAGACGTCGCCCAGGAGCGCCGCCGCACCGGCGAGCTGGCGCGTATCCGCTCGCAGCCGCTCCAGGGCGAGGCGCAGCGCCTCGCTGTCACGGGCGTCGAGACGCAGCCCACGCCCGGCCGTGCTCCACGCACCCGGGCCGGCGAACTTGCCATATGGAGCGGTCGCGTAATACCAGACGGTGACGGACCGGGCCCGGCCCGGCTCGTCCTCGACGCTGACCAGGTGCAGGCGCTGTCCGCCTCGGCCTCCCCGGCGCTGGCCAAGGTCGAGACCGGCTTCGCCGACTGCCCGCAGGGCCGCCTCGGCGAACCGCTCGCGGGCGCCGAGATCGGCTCTCGGCAGCCCTCGCTTGAGGGTGAGCACATGGAGGGCCCGGCTCGCCGGGGTCCTCGGTTCCGGGTCGAACCCGAACACGGCCGCCCCCGAACTCAACTCCCCCGTGGCTCCTCTGGACATGCGCTCCGGCCTCCTTGGTTGCCGCCTTCGTTTCGGAAGATCATGGCACGAACTGGCCGGATTGCGCTACCCCCAATTGGATTTTCCCCTCCCTTCATCGCCTCCCAGCCTATGGGGCGCCGGCAGCCGGCGCCGCCCGGGGCGCCTCAGCGGCACCGCTCAGAGCCCGCGGCCAGGAAACCACCATACTCGCCCCGCCGAGGCCTGAGGTGCCTACCTCCCAGCGCCCCTGAGTACGGCGGACCACCGCGTCGGCGATGGCCAGCCCGAGCCCGGCTCCGCCGGCTCGGTCGGTGGCTCGATGGAATCGATCGAAGATTCTGGGCCGCTCGGAGGTGGCGATCCCGGGCCCGGAGTCCTCGACGGCAAGACGGACCCGGCCGCCATCGCCGCTGACGGTGACGGCCACGCGGCCGCCGCGAGGGGCGTACTTGCACGCGTTGTCCAGGAGCACGCCGAGCAGCCGGTCGAGCCACTCCGGTGACCCCGCCACCACCTGCGGCTCGGGGGGCGTGAATACGGCCAGTGACACCCCGCCGGCTTCGGCCACGGCGGTGAAGCGCTCCACGGCCTGCCGGGCCAGCACACCCACCTCCACGGGCTCGGCTCCCGGCACACCCGCCGAGGTGTCCACTCGCGCCAGCCAGAGCAGGTCGTCCACCAGAAGCCGGATTCGCCGGCTCTCGGCGCTGATCCGCTGGAATGCGGCTCGATACCAGGCGGGGTCGCGTTCCTGGGCCAGCGCCAGGCTCGTCTGCGCCTCGATCACCGACAGCGGCGTGCGCAGCTCGTGCGAGGCGTCGGCGGTGAACTGCAGCTGCCGCTGGCGAGCCAGCTCGATCGGGGCGCCGACGCGCCGCCCGATGGCCAGCGCCCCGAGGAACACCACCACGAGCAGGACGCCGCCGACGATGGCCTCGGCGCCGATCACCGTCGAGCGCGCTTCGGAAACCGCGTCCATGCCCTGGCCGACCACGACCACAGCGCTGCCGACCGTCGCGCCCGCGACACGCACGTCGGTGCCGCCGACCCTGACCGTGCTCGCGCGCGTGGTGCTGCGCGCGATCCCGGGCAGCACGGCCGAGGTGTCGTTGGTCGCCAGCAGCGTGCCGTCACCGCTGAAGGCCCACACCAGCAACGGGGGACCGAAACGCGGCCCGTTGACATCGTGGAAGTCCTGGAACTGCGACAGCGAGCCGGTCCTGGCGATGCGGTTGAGTGCAGCGACCAGCCGGTTGTCGATCTGCGAGGTGAGGTTTTGCGTGACGTACATGACGACGACGAAGGCGACGATCGCGAACGCCGCCGCGGTGATCGCGGTGCTTACGATCGCGACTCGCAGCGCCGCGACCTGAACCCGCTCCAGGCGCCGGTTCACGCTTCCTCCAGGCGATAACCGGCGCCGCGCACGGTGACGATGTGCACACCGGCGTTGGGAATCTTGGCGCGCAGGCGGCTGAGCTGGACGTCGATGGCGTTGGAACCGAGTGGCTGGGTCTCGTCACGCCAGGCGTGCTCGGCGATCGACTTGCGGTCGACGACGGCCGGCGAGCGGCGCATCAGCAGCTCGAGGATGTTGTACTCGGTGGAGGTGAGACCGACCGGCGCATCGCGCACGCTCACCTCGTGGCGGACGGGATCGAGTGTCAACTCACCGCGCGCGATCAGCGGCCCGTCGACACGCCGCGGCCGGCGCTGCAGCGCACGGATGCGCGCCACCAGCTCACCGAAGTCGAACGGCTTGACCAGGTAATCGTCAGCGCCCGCGTCGAGCCCGGCAACACGATCGGTGGGCGTGTCACGCGCCGTCAGCATCAGCAGCGCCGTGGGTCGTCTGTGCGCGCGCGCCCAGGCAACGACGTCTATGCCGCTGACGCGCGGCATGCGCCAATCGATGACAGCCACGTCGTACTCGTAGAAGCGCAGCTGGTCGATGGCGTCGTCGCCGGCATCGACGGCATCGACGAAATACCCGGCTTCGGACAGGCCCTGCACCAGCAGCTCGCGAAGCCCGTTGTCATCCTCTGCGACCAGGACGCGCATCTCAAATCATCTTGTCATGGCCCGCGACGTGAGCATCCTGGGGCAGGGTTCCTTTCGAGCGGGTGACAGCAGCGTCAAGGTGGCGCGTGACCGTTGCAGGCGGGGGTCGGGCGAGTATTATATGAATCATGGGTATTCGGAACACACAGAACGCTAGGCTCGTCGCGAGGGCGTGCCCGGTCCCCGAGACCGCTTCTGCGCTGCAATCCCTCGATCGGGTCGACTATGCAGACGCCTTCCGTGTCCTGCTTCCCGCTGACGAGGCGCTCGACGCCGAGGCATGGGCCCGCGCGGCCCTCGAGCAGGCGTGGCCCGGGGCGGGCAGTCTACGGCCTGCCCTCCCACGCGACGTCGCGGTCAGGATCTGGTGGGCCCTGGTGGCGTGGAGGCGCCGTCCAGCGGTAAGGCAAGGTCGCGTGGCCGGATGGAAGATCGCGCGGCGGACCGACGCAGCCATCCGCATCGACGCCGCTCCGCGTTGGGGCTCAGTCCAGATCGTGTTTGTCGTGATGCCTGACGCGCAGCGTCGAAAGGCGCTGGTCATGGCGACGTTCGTGCGCTTTGACGGCTGGACCGGGCGGGCCTTCTTTGCGCTGATCCGGCCCGCTCATCGCCGGGTTGCTGCCTTCCTCATTGCTCGGGCAGCCTCGACCCATCGCCGTAATCCTCGAGCTGGATTCGACGTAACGTAGCCGCCATGATCGGCGTGCACCCGTAGAAGCGGCCAACCCGATGGATCAGTTGACGGCGACGTTCGTCGAAGGCATGGGCGCCGCAGCTGCCACGTCAGGGGTGCTCACCAAGTTGGAAGGACGCATCTTCGGTCTCCTCTACATGCGCATGCAGCCGCTCTCCCTGGACGAGATCAGTCTCGAGCTGCAGCAGAGCAAGAGCAATGTTTCTGTTCAGATCCGCGATCTGCTCGAGTGGCAACTGGTGCGGCAGATTCGCCTCCCCGGTTCGCGCAGGGATCATTACGAGGCAGCGACGGACTTCTGGCGAGTGATGCAGGAGGTCATGGAGCGGCGGTTCCGCTGGAACATGCGCCAGGTGCTGGCCACCACCCAAGAGGCACTGCAGGCGCTGGACGGCGAGCGCACTCAGCTCGTCGACCGCCTGACGGCGATGCGCGACTTCTTCGCGGCTCTCGACACAGGTGTCAGCGCCATGAGTCGAGGCGAGGTCTTCGTGCCGGACAGCGTCCGCAAGACGCTTGTACGGGTTCCCATTGAAAGTCCGGCCGCGCCGGCTCGCAGCACAAGGGGACCAAAGCCTCGTCGCTGAGCAGGACGGTTCGAGTAGCACGATTTGGTGGGCGGAGCAGGGATCGAACCCGCGACCTCCTCGGTGTAAGCGAGGCGCTCTGACCAGCTGAGCTATCCGCCCGCGAACAACTCTATCCCGCGTTTCGCCGCCGCGGCGTCAGGCGCTGGACGCTGCCGTCTGCACGTCCAACCACAACCAGGTCAGCCATCCCCAAGAAGAGGCCGTGCCCCACCACGCCAGGGATTGCCTCGATTCTCTGCGCCAACCCCTCGGGATCGTCGATCGGTGCGTACTCGCCATCGGCAATCAGATTCCCATTGTCGGTGAGCATCGGCGCACCGCCGTCGCCGGTGCGCACGATGAACTGTGCGCCGGTGCTCTCAAGCAGTGCGATCGTGTGCGGCGCCCCGAATGTGACCAATTCGACCGGCACGCGACCGCCGAGCCGCGTGCACAACTTGCTGTCGTCGACGATGACCACGAAGCGCCAAGCCGCGGTCGCCACAACCTTCTCGCGCAGCATCGCCGCACCGCGCCCCTTGATCAGGCGCAGGTCCTGGTCGACAGCGTCGGCGCCGTCCACTGCCAGGTCGAGGTCATCGCGACCCAGCTCCATGAGCGGAATACCGTGCGCCTGTGCAAGCGACGCGGTGGCCTGCGACGTCGGCACACCGCGGATGTCGAGACCGTCACGCACGCGCGCGCCGAGATTCTCGATGAACCATCTCGCGGTCGAGCCGGATCCCAGGCCGACGGACATGCCGTCTTCGACGAGCGCCACGGCCGCGTCTGCGGCCGCGCGTTTGGCTACCTCCGGGTCCATGGACCCTATTGTTGGTGCTTCAGGAGGCGAGGCGGCGGCGCAGCTCGGTGAGCGCGTGCAGCTCGGGGGTGACGCCCTCGGGCTGGCGCATGTACTGCTCCTGGACCGTGAAGATCGCTTCGATGAGGTCCGCCGTGGTGACTCGCGAGCGAAGTGCCACACCCCTGCGCCGCAGCGCGACCAGCACGCGCGTCGGTATCACGCCACCGCGCAGGTTGATTTCCTCGAGCTGCGTGAGCAGTCCGTCCAGCTCGCACAACGCCTCGCGACGCGAGGCGCGTGCGGACTCTTCCTCGGAGGTCCACGCCAACTGGTTGAGGACGCGGTTTCGGACGAAGGTGGCCATGGTGCTCCTCTCGGGAGCGCTCACCGGTTTCGGGGGGTGGATGAACGCAAAGAAGACAGCCGAACAGATGAACGTTCCGCCGCGGATGGTAGCGATGCTGGAGCCCGCGGTCTACGGAACGGATGTTCGTGTCAGGGCTGGCCGCATGCTAAGGGCCGCTCCTGGCACTAACTGGGCGGGCTCGGACGGGCCTCCAACCGGCCGAAGCCGCGGGCGAGTGCCGCCGCGAGGATCGGCGCCACCAGCTCCGGACTGAGACCCGCCGCGCCGAGGCTCTGCAGTGAGGTCGCATCCGCATCGGCGATGCCGCAGGCGGTCACCTGGGTGAACCAGCCGAGGTCGGTGCTCACGTTGAGCGCCAGGCCGTGCAGGGTGACGCCCCCGGCCACCTTCACCCCGATCGAGGCCAGCTTGCTGGGGCCGTGCCAGACACCGGTGTGCGGCGGCCGGCGTTCGGCTGCGACGCCGTACGTGGCAGCGGTCTCGATCACCGCCTGTTCCAACGCTCGCAGATAGCGGATGACGTCGCCATGGGCCGGATGTCCGGGAATCGGAAACACGCCGGCCAGCCGCACGATCGGGTAAGCGACCAGCTGCCCGGGACCATGAAACGTCACGGATCCGCCGCGGTCGACGTCCACGAAGTCGGCGCCCGACGCCACCAGCTGCTCCGGCCCGGCGCCGAGGTGCGCCCGGTCGCCGCGGCGTCCCATCGTGTACACGGGTGGGTGCTCGAGCATGAGCACGACGTCCTCGGCGAGCTCGCCGCTGCGGCGCGCCTCGGCGATCCGCTGCTGCAGCGACCACGCCTCGCGGTAGGGCACCGTACCGAGCCACGTCCAGCGCAGCGGCGCCGCCTCGACCGCGATCACCGGGCTGTTCAGACCGCCTGCGCCGCCACGGCCTGCTCGTGCGCGTGGTAGCTCGAGCGCACCAGCGGACCGCTCTCCACGTGCGCGAAGCCCAAGGACAATCCGTACTGCTTCAACTCGGCGAACTCATCCGGGTGCCAGAAGCGGATGAGCGGGTGGTGCTTGAGGCTCGGCCGCAGGTACTGGCCGATGGTGACCACCTCGATGTCGTGCGCGCGCATGTCACGCAGCAAGTCCTTGACCTCTTCCATCTCCTCGCCGAGCCCGACCATCAGCCCCGACTTGGTGCGGCTGCGCACGGACATGCGCTTCGCCGCGCGCAGCAGGTCGAGGCTGCGCTGCAGGTCCGCCTTGGGCCGGACTCGCCGGTACAGGCGCCGGATGGTTTCCACGTTGTGGTTGAAGATCTCCGGACCTGCGTCCATCACCACTCGCAACGCGTCGTGATCGCCCTGGAAGTCGGGCGTGAGCACCTCGATCGTCGTGTCCGCTGCGCTCGACCGGATGGCGCGGATGGTTGCAGCGAAGACGGCCGCACCGCCGTCCGGCAGGTCGTCGCGGTCGACGGACGTGACCACCGCGTGTGAGAGCTGCATCCGCACCACAGCGTCGGCGACGCGCCGCGGCTCGTCCCAGTCGATGTCGCCGCCACGCTTGCCACTGGTCACCGCGCAGAAGGCACAGGCGCGCGTGCAGACGTCGCCAAGGATCATGAACGTGGCAGTGCCGTGCCCCCAGCACTCGGCGATGTTTGGACACCGGGCCTCCTCGCACACGGTGTTGAGCTCCAGATCGCGCATCACGCCTTTCAGGCGCGCGTAGCCGTCGCCGGCGGGCAGCTTCACGGTCAGCCAGGGCGGCCGCCGGTCGACACCCTCGGGCAGCAGACGCTGATGCATCGGCCGCGCATCGGCCGCCTGGCCGGATCGTCCGGCCGCGATGGGAAGAGGCTTGAGGGGAATCGGTTCCATCGGGTCCTTCGTCTTCACTGTACGCCACAATCGAGCCGTGTCCTCCCCCACTCCACGCAACGAGCCGGTGCGCGCGTATGCCCCGGGATCAGCGGAGCGCGCCAGCCTGCGCGCCGCCATCGATGCGACCCGCACGCAGGCGCCCCACGCGCTCAGCCAGCACATCGGCGGCGAGGCCGGCGACGGCGGTGGCGCATCACTCGAGCTGCGCGCGCCGCATCGACACGACCTCGTGCTCGGTCAAGCACGCCTCGCCAGCGCCGCCGACGCGACGCGCGCGGTCGCGGCGGCACTCGATGCCTGGCGATCATGGTCCACCGCGCCGTGGGAGTCCCGCGCCGCCGTGTTCCTGCGCGCCGCGGACCTGCTGAGCGGGCCGTGGCGAGACCGCCTCAACGCGGCGACCATCCTCGGGCAGAGCAAGAGCGTCCACCAGGCCGAGATCGACTCGGCCTGCGAGCTGATCGATTTCTGGCGCTGGAACGTGCACTTCGCCGAGCGCATCCAGGCGGAGCAGCCGCTCTCCCCGCCCGGGCAGCTGAACCGCCTGGAGTACCGGCCGCTGGAGGGGTTCGTCCTCGCCATCACGCCGTTCAACTTCACGTCGATCGCCGGCAATCTGCCCACGGCGCCCGCGCTCATGGGCAACACCGTCGTCTGGAAACCGGCCACCACGCAACTGCTCGCCGCCGAGGTGATCATGCAGGTGCTCGAAGCCGCGGGGCTCCCCCCGGGTGTGGTCAACCTGGTCGCCGGTCCCGGCGCGGTGATCTCCGAGGCGGTGCTGACCCACCCCCGCCTCGCCGGCGTGCACTTCACCGGCTCGACGGCCACCTTCGAGCAGCTGTGGTCAACGGTTGCTGCCAACCTCGGCCAATACAAAACATACCCGCGGCTGGTGGGCGAGACGGGTGGCAAGGACTTCATCCTCGCGCACCGTTCGGCGTCGCGCGAGGCGCTCCTCGTCGGCCTGCTGCGCGGAGCGTTCGAGTACCAGGGGCAGAAATGCTCCGCCGCGTCGCGGGCGTACGTCCCGCATTCGGTCTGGGCCGAGTTGCGTGCGCCGCTCGCCGCGGCGACCGAGGCCATTCCTGTCGGCGATCCCGCCGACTTCGCGACGTTCATGGGTGCGGTCATCGACGAGCCCAGCTACCGCAAGCACGAGGAGGTGATGAGCCGGGCGCGCGCCGACGCGCACCTCACGCTCGTCGCCGGCGGGGAGTGCGACTCGAGCGTGGGCTGGTTCGTGCGCCCGACGATCTACGAGACCGACGACCCCAGGCATGAGCTGATGCAGCGTGAGCTGTTCGGGCCGATCCTGAGCGTGTACCCCTATCCCGACTCCGAATGGGACAGCGTGCTCGGACTGGTGGACTCCACCTCGCCGTACGCGCTCACCGGCGCCGTGTTCGCCGACGATCGCCGTGTCATCGATGAGGCGGCGTCGCGCCTGCGCCACGCCGCCGGCAACTTCTACGTCAACGACAAGCCGACCGGCGCGGTGGTCGGCCAGCAACCCTTCGGCGGCGCGAGGCTGAGCGGCACCAATGACAAGGCGGGCTCAGCTCTCAACCTGGTGCGCTGGGTGTCGGCACGAGCGATCAAGGAGACGTTCGTGCCGGCGACCGACTGGCGGTATCCCCACCAGGACGCCGACTGAGCCGGCCGGTCCAGGGGCTTAGGCGCGCCAGCGCGTGCACGAGCGGCGCGAGCGGCGGCGGCAGGAGCACGCGGCGGTTCGCCGGCTGCGCGGCCGGTGGCCGCTCTCCCCCTCCTCGGCGGCCACCCGGATGAGGGCCTCGAAGCGGTTGGCGTCGATGATCCCCTTCTCCAGGGCCCGCAGCGCCCAGGAAGGCGGGGTTCTGAAGCCCCAGACGTCGAACGTGGTTACCTCACTCATCCCAGCCGATCATAGCCCCAGCTACAGGAGCGCCGCGTTCTCGTCGAAGCTCTCGAGGAGCTGCTTCACCGTCCTGACGAAGGCGGTGGCGGGCAGCCCGTCGTTGATGCGGTGGTCGAAGGAGAGGCCCAGGTTCATCACCGGCCGGATGGCGATCTTGTCGCCGTCCACGACCACGGGGCGCTTGACCACGAGGTCCATGGTCATGATTCCGGCCTGGGGTTGGTTGATGATCGCCTGGGTCATCACCGCGCCCAGCGCGCCGGTGTTGTTGAGCGTGAACGTCCCGCCCTGGATCTCGTCCAGTTTGAGGTGATTGCTCCGAGCCCTCTCGCCGAGATCGGCCATGGTGGTGGCCAGCCCGGCGATGCTGAGCCGGTCGGCGTGACGGACCACGGGCACCACGAGGCTTTCCTGGAGGGCCACGGCAATGCCGAGGTGGATGTCGTGCTTGAGCACGATCCCCTCCGCGCTCCATGACGCGTTCAGCGTGGGATGCCGGCGCAGCGCCTCACACACCACCCGTGCCACGAACGGCAGAAAGGTGAGCTTGACGCCATTGCGACGCTCGAACTCGGCTCGCTCGCGCTCGCGCAGCGCCGAGACCGCCGACATGTCAACCTCGACCATCAGATACGCGTGCGGCGAGGTCTGGCGGCTCCGCACCATGTGCTCGGCGATCGATCGCCGGGCCGGGGTCAGCGGCACGACGGTGTCGCCCTCGCCCCGGGACGGGGCAGGCTGGGCCGGGGCCGGCGGCGCCGCCTGAGCTGTGGCGGCGGGAGCGGGGGCCTCCGGTTGCGCCGCCGGCGCCGCCGTGGTCGCCGCTCTGGCCGCGATCTCCCCCGCGTCGCGCCGCTGCACGTATTCGAGGACGTCCTTTTTGGTTATCCGCCCGCCGATCCCGCTGCCGGTGACCTCGGAGAGCCGCACGCCGTGCTCGCGGACCAGCATCCGCACCGCCGGCGTGAGGTGATAGTCGCCGGCGCCGTTGCCGGTCTCCGGCACCGCCGGCTGGGCGGGCGCGGGCTGGCCGGCAACTGCGGCGGCCGGGATCGGTGTGGCGGCAGGTTCGGGTTCGGGTGGGGCCGGCTGAGCGGCTGGGGCGGGTGCCGGCTGAGCGTCCGCGGCGGGCGCCGGCTGAGCGTCCGCGGCGGGCGCCGGCTGAGCGTCCGCGGCGGGCGCCGGCGCAGCGTCCGCGGGGGCCGACGCTCCGGTCTCGATGCTGCAGATCGGCTCGCCGACCGCGACGACCGCTCCCTCCGGAGCGATGAGCTCGGCCATGGTGCCGTCGGCCGGCGCCGGGATCTCGGCGTTGACCTTGTCGGTCACCACCTCGGCGATCGACTCGTACTTGGCGATGGGGTCACCGGGGTGCTTGAGCCAGCGGGCGATGGTGCCTTCGGTGACACTCTCGCCGAGCTGCGGCATGTTGACGGTGAGCGGCATTGTGCTGTGACCTCGGTGAGTGGATCAGTACGCGGCGAGCTCCCGCAGGGATGTCTCGACCTTGTCGGGAGTGACCAGGTAGAACTGCTCCAGTGGCGGCGAGAAGGGCATGGCCGGTATCTCCGGTCCGCCAAGCCGCATCACGGGTGCGTCGAGGTGCTCGAAACAATCCTGCGCGATGATCGCCGCCACCTCGGAGGAAACGCTCACCGCCAGGTTGGCCTCCTGCACGATGAGCACCTTGCCGCACTTGCGCGCGCTGGCGACGATGGCATCGTGGTCGAGCGGACGCAGCGCGCGCAGGTCGACCACCTCGCACTCGAAGCCGTCGGGCACGAGTCGCTCCGCGGCGTTGAGCACGGTGTGCACCATCATCCCGTACGTGAAGACGGCGATGTCGGCGCCCTCGCGCACGACCGCAGCGCGATCGAGCGGCACGGTGTACTCGCCGTCCGGGACCTCCCCCTTGACCGCGCGGTAGGCGCGCTTGTGCTCGAAGTACATCACCGGATCGGGATCGCGAAGCGCCGCGACGATCATGCCCTTGGCATCGTACGGAGTGCTCGGCACCACGACGCGCAGGCCTGGAATGTGGCAGAAGATGGCTTCGATCGACTGCGAGTGATACAGCGCCCCGTGAACGCCGCCGCCGAAGGGCGCACGGACCACCATGGGGACGTTCCAGTCGTTGTTGCTGCGGTAGCGGAACTTCGCGGCTTCGCTGACGATCTGGTCAACCGCCGGCAGGATGAAGTCCTGGAACTGGATCTCGGCGATGGGGCGCATGCCGTTCAGCGCGGCGCCGATCGCCACACCGACGATGCACGACTCGGCGAGCGGGCTGTCCAGCACGCGCCACTCGCCGAACTCCTTCTGCAGCCCGTCGGTGACACCGAAGACGCCGCCCTTGGCGCCGACGTCCTCGCCGAGGATCATGACGCGCTCATCGCGCTGCATCTCCTCGCGGATGCCGTCGCGGATCGCCTCCAGATACGTCTTGGTCGGCATCGCTAGGTGCCGTCTCCGTCGGCGAGCACGTGGCGAAGCGCCGACTCCGGCTCGGGCAGCGCGGCGGCCTCTGCCTCGTCGGTCGCCCTGTCCAGCTCCAGGACGAGCTCAGCACGCATCTCGTCGGCGTCACCGGCGCTGAGCACACCGAGCTCCTCGAGCGTCACGCGAAAACGGCTCAGGCAGTCACGCAGCTTCTCCGCCTCGAGCACCTCGGCGCTGCGATAGCGGCGCTGATCGTCGTCGGAGCTGTGCGAGGTGAGGCGCAGAACCTTCGCCTCGACGAGCACCGGACCCTCCCCGCTGCGCGCCCGCGCAATGGTGTCGCGGGCCACGCGGAAACACGCCATGGGATCCTCGCCGTCGACGACGACGCCGGGGATGCCGTAGGCCTGGGCGCGGTCGGCGACGTCGGGCGTGGGCATCTGCTTGTCCCACGGCACGCTGATCGCAAAGCCGTTGTTCTCCACCACGAACACGACGGCGAGCTTGTGGATGGCCGCGAAGTTCAGCGCCTCGTGGAAGTCGCCCTCGCTGGAGCCGCCCTCGCCCATCGACGTGAACGCAACGGAGTCCTCGCCACGCATGCGTGCGGCGAGCGCGGCGCCCGCGGCGTGCAGCAGCTGCGTCCCCACCGGCGAACCCGTGGTGATGATGTTGAGGCGGTGGCAGCCGTAGTGTGCGGGCATCTGACGGCCCCCGCTGTTGGGATCGTCAGCGCGTGCCAGCGCCGACAGGAGGTGGTCCTTCGGGGTCATGCCGAGCACGAGTGTCAGGCCGAGATCGCGGTAGTAGGGAGCCACCCAGTCGTACCCGGGTCGCAGGTTCATGCCAAAGGCGACCTGAACCGCTTCGTGCCCCATACCCGAGATCCAGAACGGCGCGCGCCCCTGCCGGTTGAGTGCCCACAGCCGCTCGTCGAGCAGGCGCGAGCGCAGCATGTGCCGGTACAGCGCGCGCAGTGTCTCGGCGTCGAGACCCGCCTGCCCCCGGGTGTCCGTTTCGCTGATCGCCACCGGTCTCCTAGATGTGGATCGCCTCGCCGCTCACCGCCAGGGCAGCCTCTGAGATCGCCTCACTGAGTGTAGGGTGCGGCGCGACCGCGCGACCCATCTCAAACGGGGTCGCCTCGAGGAGCCCGGCCAGGGCCGGACCCCAGATGAGCTCAGTCACCTCGTGGCCGATGATATGGACACCGAGCACGTCGCCACCGGCCGCGTCGGCCACGACCTTGCAGAACCCGTCGGGCTCGCCCCAGATCAGGGCGCGCCCGTTGCCACGGAAGGGGAACACACCGGTGGAAACCTCGCGCCCGGCGGCCCTGGCCTCGGCTTCGCTCCAGCCTACGGACCCGATCTGCGGCGTGCTGTACGTGGTGCGCGTCACCAGGCGCGGGTCGAGTGGGTGCGGGTCGCGACCGGCGATGGCCTCGACGGCGACCACGCCTTCATGCAGCGCCTTGTGGGCCAGCCAGAAGCCGCCCACCACGTCGCCGATCGCGCTCACTCCCGGCTCGCCGGTGCGCAGCAGCTCGTCGACCACGATCGTGCCATTCTTGACTTCAACGCCTGTGCCATCGATGCCGATGTCCTCGACGTTGGCCGACCGTCCCACCGCGACCAGCAGCACCTCTGCCTGCAGGCGCTGCTCATTGCCGTCCGCGTCGCTGACGGTGGCCGCCACACCGCCCTCGTTGCGTTCCACGGAGTCGAGGTCGAGCTTGGTCCCCACCAGGCAGCGGATACCCCTGGCCTCGAAACGCTTGCGCAACTCGGCGCCGACGTCGGCGTCCTCCAGCGGCACCAGCGACGGCAGCATCTCCACCAATGTCACCTCGCCACCGCAGCTCCGATACAGCGACGCGAACTCAACGCCCACGGCGCCCCCGCCGAGGACGATCGCCGAAGCGGGAATGCGGTTCATGCGCACGGCGTCATCACTGGTGATCACCTGCCGGCCGTCGGCGGGAACGCCGGGCAGCTCCTTCACGCGCGAGCCCGACGCGATGATCAGCGCCGATGCCTCGATCTCCTGGGCATCGCCCGCCGCGGGCGTCACGGTCACGTGGCCGCGGCCGTTGAGCCTGCCGCGTCCGCGCACCACCGCAACCTGGTTCTTCTTGAGCAGGAACTCGACACCGCGGTGCAGCTGCGACACCACCTGGTCGCGCCGGGCGCCGGCGACGTCCATGTCGACGCCCGAGACGGGCGCGTTGATGCCGAAGGCAGACGCATGCTGCAGCTGGTCCAGCAGCGAGGCGGTCTGCAGCAGCGCCTTGGTGGGGATGCAGCCGCGATGGAGACACGTGCCCCCCACCTTGTCCTCCTCGACAAGCGCGGCGCGAAGGCCGAGCTGCGCGGCTCGGATGGCTGCTGGATACCCTCCCATTCCACCGCCGACGATCGCGACGTCGAATCGCTCCGTCACGAGGGCGGAGTATAGAGTGCCCTGCCGCTCAGCCCCGCAGCGAGGCAAGCGCCGTTTGCAACTGCAGGTCGGCCGACGGATCCGGGGACTCCGCGTCGAGCCGGAAGCGGTCGTCGGGGTTCGGCAGCGGCACGACCTGGTCCGGAGTGATGCCCGATGAGTCGATGCTCTCGCCGTTCGGGCCGTACCAGCGCTCCACCGTGAGATGGAGGTCGGAACCGTCCGGCAGCGGAAAGTCCACCTGGACCGACCCCTTGCCGAACGTCTTGACGCCGACCAGCGTGGCTCGGTGATAGTCGCGCAGCGCCGCGGTCACGATCTCCGACGCGCTGGCGCTGTCGCCGTCGACGAGCACGACGAGCGGCTGCCTGTACGCAACGCCGCCGCTGACCAGCCGGTCGTGGAACACGGTCTGCGCGCTGGCGGGCCCGCCGTCGGGCGTCATGCGGCCGCGCCGCACCACCACATCCTGCGTGCCGGGCGCGGGAGCGACGAACTGGCTGGCGAGCTTCTGCGCGTCGCTGACGAAGCCTCCGCCGTTGCCGCGCAGGTCTAGGATCACCGAGGTGGCGCCGGCGGCAAGGCCGTTGCGCAGCATGGTCTGCGCGGCCTCGCCGGTACCGATGTCGAATCCGGTCACCTGCAGGTACAGCACCGAGCCGAAGGTGCGCGTGAACACCGACGGAATGGACAGGTCGGCTCGGCGCGCGGTGATGTCGATTGTCTGCCCGGCCCGATCGACGGTCAGCGTGACGCTCGTGCCCGGTTGCCCGCGGATGAGCGGGGCCACCTTGTCGAGCTGCTGATCGAGGCTGGACCCCATTGAGCTCAAGCGGCGACCATTCACGGCGAGGACGCTCAGCACGTCCTCGATAACCACCAGCGACGGCGCCTGCCCGGGCATGCACACCGCGCCGGCGGTGCAGCGCGGGACCAGCGCGATGCCGATGCTGCCGGCGCGCTGGCCGTTGAGGTTGCCCCGCTGCTCGGCATACTCAGCCTTGGTCAGGAACGCGGTGAACCGGTCGGAGAACATCTGATCGAGCTTCTCCACCATGCCGTTGGCCGCCCCTTCGGTGCCGAGGCTGGTGTCGACGTTGCGGAAGACGTATTCGCGCTGTATCGCGCCCCACTCTGCATTCAGGCTGTTCTGGTCGAGACCCGGCCCGACGCGAGGAAAGATGAACCCGATGAACGAGCCGATGCCGAACGGTGCGCTGCCCAGATTGATCGCCGCGAACGCCGCCAGGTAGCAGAGGGCGGCGACCCCGATGATCCGCCCCACCCGGGTCCGCAGGAACCAGAACCGTGGGCGCGGCGGCCCGTCGCTCACCGCGGTGGCAGGTATGCGAGTGGGTTCACCCACTGATCGTTGCGGTTCACAGCGAAATGCA
>VBJV01000055.1:47428-47925 GCA_005879785.1 Chloroflexota bacterium | reverse complement strand
GCCCGTAGCTCACCGCGTACGCGGCCAGGTGCCCGTACAGCGTGACGAACCCATTGCCGTGGTTGACGAGGATCCAGTTGCCATAACCGTAGGACATGAACGGCTGCGGGTACGCGATGCCGCCGTCCGCCGCGATGATGTTGGTCCAGCACGGTCCGGCGATGTCGAGCCCGTTGTGGAAGCGATGCGGCCACGGGCAACTGGCGTCGTACGGCTCGAACGAGTACACGGTGCAACCGAACCCCTGCGTGATCGGGCCCGGATCGGGCCAGACGAACTTGCCCTGAGCCAGCGCGTTCCGCTGGTTGATGAAGCTGGCCACCGCTGCGTTCAGCTGATCCTGGGCCGCCTTGGCAGCCCGCTCCTGCGCCTCGTACTGCGCCTGCGCCGCCGCGTACGCGGTGTATGCAGCTTGCTGCGCACTCTTCTGCGCGCTGATGTCGGCAAGCCGCGCGTTGACCTGGTCGCGGGCCGCCTGCTGCTCCAGCTGCTTGGTC
>VBJV01000055.1:28591-47404 GCA_005879785.1 Chloroflexota bacterium | reverse complement strand
TTTCGCGCTGATCCGCCGGCTGTTGATGACGGCGGTGAAGAAGTCGTTGAAGTTCCCGCCACTGATGAGCTCGTTCAACGGGGTCGACTCCACCTGCAGCTCGTACATGATCACCAGCTCACGCGCCAGCTGCGCCTTCTCGGCGGCGAGCACGGCTTGCGCCTCGGCAAGTCTCACGTCGGCGTCGGCGAGCTGCTGGGTGGTCTGAGCCAGCAGAGCCTGGGCCGCGACCAGCTGCGTCTGCGTCTGCGCTATCTGTGTGTCGAGTCCCCGAATGATGGCGGCCAGCTGGTCCTCGTGGCCCTTGGCGGCTGCAATCTTGGCATTGAGCTGATCGATCTGACGCTGCTTGGCCGCAGCGCTCTGCTGCGCCTGCTTGATCTGGTTGTTGCAGTCCTGGATGCTCGTGCAGGTGTGATCGGCCCGCGTCGGCCGCGGGACTCCGGCGACAGTTACTGCCAGGAGCAGCACGATCAGCACTCGAGCCACCGCGCGGCGCGGCGACCTGATTCCCCCAGCCAGGAGCAGGACCAGCAGCACGAACGTGAAGGTGGGATCGAAGGGGATGCTGAGCAGGCTGCTCTGCGCCACGTTGACGAACAGCCGGTAGCCGAGGTACACGATTGCGCCGGAGAAGATCGCCGCCAGCAGCCCGCCGAGCATGCCCTCCAGGATGAACGGCCAGCGCACGAACCAATCGGTGGCGCCGACCAGCTTCATGATCTCGATCTCGGTCCGTCGCGCGTACACCGCGGTGCGGATCGTGTTCATGATGATGACCACGCTGATCACCAGCAGTATCAGGGCGATCGCGGCGCCCACACCCTCGATGATGTTGATGATGGTGTGCAGCTTGTTGATGACGTCCTTGTTGTAGTCGGTCGCGGTCGTCTTGTCGACGATCGGCGTGGCCTTGGCCATCAAATCGAACCCGGCGAGATCGGTGAGCTTCCTGACGTCGAGGTTGAGCGACGCAGGCAGCGGGTTGCTGCCCAGAGTCTCCAGCGCCTGCTGGATGTCAGGGTTCTGGCGCGCTTCCTTCTGCGCCTCGTCCTTGTCCTCGAAGTGGACCGAGACCACACGTGCGTCGTGCTGCAGCCGCGTCTGGAAGTCGCTGATCTGCGCCAGGGACGCGCTGTCCGACAGGTAGATCTTGATGTGGCTGGCGTTGGCCTGCTGGGCTTCGAGCACGTGCTGCACGGAGTGCGTGAAGATGAGCGCGCCGCCGACGAGGAACAGGATCAGGCCCATGGTGAAGACGCCGGCGAGCGACACGCCGAGGTTGCGCCGGAAGTTCTGTCCGGCGCTGTGCACGGCAAACCAGAACGACGCCGCGATGCGCCTCACAGGGTCGCCTCGCCTTCGCGCAGGTAGCTGCCCTCTGCCTCGTCGCGGATCACGCGTCCGCCCTCGATGGCGATGACGCGGCGCCGGACGAGGTCGACGACCTCGCGGTTGTGCGTCGCCATGAGCACGGTGGTTCCGCGGTGGTTGATCTGCAGCAGCAGCTGCACGATGCCCCACGACGTGTCCGGGTCCAGGTTGCCGGTGGGCTCGTCCGCGATGAAGATGCGCGGCCGGTGCACCAGGGCGCGGGCGATGGCCACACGCTGCTGCTCGCCACCGCTCAACTGCTCGGGAAACATGTCCAGCTTGTCCTCGAGGCCGACGATCCAGAGCACCTCCTCCACCTTCTCGCGAAGGTGGCGCTGGCCGGGCCGGGTCACCTGCATGGCGAACGCAACGTTCTGCGCCACCGTGCGGTTGCTCAGCAGCTTGTAGTCCTGGAACACGATGCCGAACTTGCGACGCAGCTTGGGCAGCTTGCGATGCGGCATGCGGCTGATCTCGTTCCCCTCGACGAAGATGCGACCGGTCGACGTCGTCTCGTCGCGAATCAGCAGTCGCACCAGCGTCGATTTGCCGGCGCCGCTGGCGCCGACCAGGAAGCAGAAGTCGCCCTGGTGGATGGCCAGGTCGACGTCGCGCAGTGCGACCGTGCCACTCGGGTAGACCTTTGTGACGCCGTGGAACGAGATGACAGGTCGGAGCGCTTGCCGCGGCTGCGACGCTACCGCCGGGCGCTCTGCCACTGCGACACTCATCAGGCTGCCCCCTGGAGAGTTGCGAGAATCATTGGAGACGTTTTCAGCGTTCCTCCCAACCCGGTTCGCCTCGAGCCTGCAGGCGATTCGGTACCGCCGATTGGGACGCGGGCCAGTATAGCCGGGGCTTCTCGGCGCCTCCGGCAACTTTCACAGATCGGTGACTTCATGCTCCGGCTGACGGGTTCGACCCGACCGCTTCGGTCGCTTGAGACCCCGCGGCCCAGCGCAGGTATCCCTCGATGAACGTGTCGATCGCGCCGTCCAGCACGGCCTGGGCGTTGCCGACCTCGACGCCGGTGCGGTGGTCCTTGACCATCGTGTATGGGTGGAGCACGTAGGAGCGGATCTGGCTCCCCCACTCCGCCGAGATGGCGTCGCCCTTGAGGTCGGCGATGCGCTGCGCGTGCGCCGCCTGCTGCAGCGCGAGCAGCCTGGAGCGCAGCACCCGCCAGGCGACATCGCGGTTCTGCTGCTGCGAGCGCTCGTTCTGACAGGTGACCACGATGCCCGTCGGGATGTGGGTCAGCCGCACCGCAGACGAGGTCTTGTTGACGTGCTGGCCGCCGGCGCCGCTGGAGCGGAAGACGTCGGTGCGCACGTCGTCAGGGTCGATCTCCACGGTGACCTCGTCCTCGATCTCGGGCGTCACCTCGACGAGCGCGAAGGAGGTGTGACGGCGGTGCGCCGAATCGAAGGGGCTGAGTCGGACCAGGCGGTGCACGCCGTGCTCCGCCTTGAGCAGGCCGTACGCCCGGGTGCCGGCGATGCGCACCGTCGCCGACTTGATGCCTGCTTCCTCGCCGACGGACTCCTCGATGAAGTCGACGGACAAGCGGTGCGTCTCGGCCCAGCGCAGGTACATGCGCAGCAGCGTCTCGGCCCAGTCCTGGGAATCGGTGCCGCCCGCGCCGGCGTGCACGCCGAGCAGCGCCGGGTGGTCGGTGTACGGGTCGCTGAAGAGCAGATCGACCTCGCGCGAGGCAAGCTCCTTCACGAGCGCGTCGAGCTCGCGGGTCAGCTCAGCGGCCATGGACTCATCGTCGGCCAGCCCGGCCAGCTCGCGCGTGTCCTCAGCCCGCTTGGTGAGCGCTTCCCAGCCGTTTAGCTCTTCACGGACGCGGGCGGCCTCCTGGGTCAGCGACGCCGCCCGCCGGGGATCGTCCCAGAGGCCCGGGTCGGCGATCTGCTCCTCGAGCTCTTTCAGATGTGCGCGCTTGCCGGCGAGGTCAAAGATGCCCCTGGAGATCCGCAATGGCAGCGGCGACGTGGGTGGCGCGGTCGGCAAGCTCACTCATGTGATCGAGTGTAGGACGCAGGCCGGGTGACAATGGACGCGATGGCTGCCGACCACCCGCTCGCCTTCGACTACGACGACATCACGCTGATGCCTCGGCTCGTCTCGACGCTCGCCCACCGTGCCGAAGCCGAGCCGGCGGTGCCGCTCGGCTCGTTCCGGCTCGCGGTTCCCCTGATCGGCTCGCCCATGCCCGACGTCTGCGGGGTCGAGATGTGCCGAGCCCTGGCTGCGGCGGGCGCACTGGGCGTGCTGCATCGGTTCCAGCCCCTGCACGTGCAGGTCACCGCCTTCGGCGAGGCGATGGCCGGCGGCGGGCCGGTCGGAGCCGCGGTCGGGATCGCCGGGGACTTCCGGGAGCGCTTCGAGGGGCTTCGCGAGGCGGGCTGCCGGATCCTCTGCCTCGACACGGCCAACGGCGCCAACGAGCAGGTTCGCGAGGCGATCCGCTGGATCCGCGCCCGCGACGACTCGGTGTTCCTGATCGCCGGCAACGTGGCATCCGGCGAGGGATTCAGGTGGCTCGAGGACCTGGGGGTTGACGCCATCCGGGTCGGCATCGCCGGTGGCTCGGTGTGCGAGACGCGCAACGAGACGGCGGTGTTCGTGCCCACACCCTTCGCCGTGCACGAGGCGGCGTCGGTCCGGACGCGCGCGATGATCATCGGCGACAGCGGCATCCGGACCCCGGCTGACATGTGCAAATTGCTGGCGCTGGGCGCCGACTGCGTGATGGTCGGCTCCGCGCTGGCGGGGACGCGTGAGGCGCCCGGCCGGGTAATTGTCATCGATGGCAAGAAATTCAAGATCATGAGAGGCGCTGCATCGTTCTCGGTGCAGCAGGAGTTCGACGGCGAGGATCCCGAGTACATCGAGGGCGCCGAGACGATGGTCAGCTACAAGGGCGGCGCCGCCGATGTCGTGCAGCGATACCTTGCCGGCTTGCGCAGCTCGATGTCGTACATGGACGCGCGCACACTGGACGACTACCGGCGCAACGTCAGCTTCCTGCACTTGCAATAGGTGGGTATGGTCGGCGGCATACACGCGCTGATCTTCTCCAAGGACGCGGACGCGGTACGCGGCTTTTTGCGCGATGTCTTGGAGTTCCCGTCTGTCGATGCGGGTGGTGGCTGGCCCATCTTTGCGCTGCCGCCTGCCGAGCTTGGAGTCCATCCGACCGATGATCGGCCGCATCACGAGCTGTACCTGGTGTGCGCCGACCTCGACCGCGTGGTCACACGGCTGGGCGAGCGCGGTGTCGAGTTCACGGGGCCGATCGAGGATCAGCGGTTTGGCAGGGTTGTTTCATTGCTTCTGCCCGATGGCCAGCCTCTGGCGCTCTACCAGCCGAAACATCCCACCGCCATCGACCTGATCTGACTGCGGCTAGGGTCCCCTGCTCGCCGCGGTGGCGCGAGCTTTTGCCGCAGCGTCGGCGAGCACGCCGACCGCGTACACGAAGTCGCAGGCCTCACCACCACTCAGCGCCAGCACCGTGTCGGGTGTGATCGCGGCGTCGACGTCGAGCCGGCCGTCTGCTCGCATGGGCGTGACCGGCAGCAGCTCGGTGCCGTCGGCGGCGGTGAAACGCAGCTCGCCTCCCGGCAACCGCTGCATCGTGAAGTGGCCGTCGTGGAGGCGGTGGTGATGGAAGCGGCACAGCGACCCGAGATTGACGAGGTCGGTGCGGCCGCCGCGCGGCCAGTGGCGGATGTGGTGGCCCTCGGTGCTGCGCGCCGGCACGCCACAGCCTGGGTAGCAGCAGCCCTGGTCGCGCGCCCACAGCGCCAGGCGCTGCTTGGCGCCGATGCGTCGCGTCACCCGGCCGACGTCGATGGGCAGGCCGCCGCGCTCGTAGACCGCCACCACGTCGGCGTCGCAGCTCAGCCACTCCAGCGAGGCCGGCGAGAGCCACGGTCCGTCTTCGATGTGGCAACGATCACCTGCTGCGGTCTCAGTATTCGCTGCCGCATTGCGGAGGGCCGCAGCGTCCACGTGCACCACCACCTGGCGCGTCGGCGCTGGCGTCGGCGTCGCCGAGCCGGCGGCCACCCACGTCTCGCATATGCGCACCAGAGCATCAGCGCGCAACGCGTCTTGCGGCAGACGCCCGATCTCCCGGGCGGCGGGATCGTCGCGCGGCGGCAATTGCGCGCGTTCCCGGACAAGGTCGCCGGCGGCTGCATCGATGGCGGCCATCACCGCCGCGGCGTCCTCGCGGGGGAGCAGGGCAAACAGCTCGAGGGTGCCGTCGTTGCGCCACCAGGTGCGCACCGAGCGCTTGGCCATGGCGTCCTCGGCGAGGGAGGGGTCGGCCGCCTCGAGAGCCCGCCGCACCGCCCGGCAGATCCGGGTCAGCTGCGCTCCCGAGGCGTGCAGGGCCAGGTCCAGCCACATCGGCTCGTCCTCGGGCGTTGCCACCTTGACCAGCGCGCTCACCTTGTCCATGGACAGCCGCCCCTCGGCGAAGGCGGCGGCGATGCTCGGCAGCACCTGCAGGGCGTGCCCGACCCGGATCAGCTCACCCGCGGTGTCCAGGTCCACGCCGATGTGGATGGAGAGCCAGTGGGCGCAGGAGCGCATCCCCCACTCGGCCCAGCGCCCGTCGTCGTCCAGCTCCGCGGCCAGCCGCGCCTGTCTGGCGGTGGCGGCATGGATGCGAGAGGAGAGGCAGCCCACCTCATCGGCGATGCGCTGGCCCTGCTCCCTTGACATGGGGCCATTATACCAAACATATGTTCGTATTTGCAACCGCAACCAAGCTCGTGACAGGGAACGCGGCGGCCACCGGAAACTGCTCGCTGCCAGGCTGCGCTAGGCGCTTGCTTCCCGCCGCCTCTTCGTTGCTCGCGCTACGGCTGGGCGCAGCTCCGCGCTACCGATGAGCGCAATCGACCCAGTGCGCGCGTGCGTTGGGTGGTCACGCTCCTGGGCGCACTTCGGGCAAAGGCCGCGCCAAAAGCTCCCATCCGGCTCGACGTACTCGTGAAGTTCCATTGCTCCCTTCATGAAACGTCGGTGCCGCGTCGCGATCCAGAGCAACCGTCATCAATCACCGTGATGCATCTGCATCAGGGCAGGTAGCGCATCAGCGCCCGTGGCAGTACTTGTACTTCTTCCCCGAGCCGCACGGGCAGGGCTGGTTGCGTCCCACCTTGCGCTCCTCGCCGTTGGACGCCACGGGCGCAGAAGCACCCACGCGCCGCGTGCCTGCCCCTGAGCTCTCCACCACATTGCGCACGGCAGGCTGCGCCGGCAGCGCGGCGGCGGGCCGCGTCGCGGCCGTCGCGCGCGCCAGCGCCCCACTGGCCTGAGCCGCCGCGGGCCGGGCCGCCGGAGCAGTGGCGCCGTCACCCGGCTCGCGCCGGCGCTGCCCGCGCGGCGACGCGGGCGCGGTCGCCTGCGCAGCGGCGGGTGCAGGCTCCGCCGACGCGCCATCGGGTGCCGCTGCAGCCGGCTCCTGGCGCTGAATCTGCACGTTCAGCAGGAAGCGCGCGATCTCGCGCTGGATGTCCTCCTGCAGGTCCACGAAGGAATCGAACGCGGCCTGCTTGTACTCGACCAGCGGGTCGCGCTGACCGTATGCCTGCAGGCCGATGCCCTCGCGCAGATGGTCCATCTGCGTGAGATACGCCTGCCACTTGACGTCGATCACCTGCAGCATCACCCGCTGCTCGACCCAGCGCACGGCCTCTTGCCCGTACTGCTTCTCCTTCTCCTCGTAGAGCGACATCAGCTCGTCATTCAGCGTCTCGATCACCTCGTCCACCGTGGCGCCGAGGCTCTCCGTGTTCACCTCGGCCAGCGGCGGCAGCGCCGCGGCGAACTGGTGCATGCGCTCCCAGAGGCCCTCGTAATCCCAGGCCTCACGATTGCGCCCCTCGCAATACGTGGGCACCTCGGCCGCCGTGATGTGCTCGATCATGGCCTGGAAGTTGGCCCGCGTGTCGGTGCCCTCGAGGATCTTGCGGCGCTCGCCGTAGATGATCTCGCGCTGCTTGTTCATGACGTCGTCGTACTCGACGACATGGCGCCGCGAGTCGAAGTTGTGCCCCTCGACGCGCGACTGCGCGCTCTCGATCTGCCGCGAGACCATGCGCGACTCCAGCGGCGTGTCCTCGTCGACGCGCAGCCGGTCCATGATGCCCTGCATGCGCTCCCCGCCGAAGACACGCATGAGGTCGTCTTCAAAGGAGAGGAAGAAGCGCGACTCGCCGGGATCGCCCTGCCGCCCCGAACGTCCGCGCAGCTGGTTGTCGATGCGCCGCGACTCGTGGCGCTCGGTGCCGATGATGTACAGGCCACCCACATCGGTGACCCCGTCGCCGAGCACGATGTCGGTGCCGCGGCCGGCCATGTTGGTGGCGATGGTCACGGCACCGCGCTTGCCCGCCTCTGCGACGATGGCTGCCTCCTTCTCGTGCAGCTTGGCGTTGAGCACGGAGTGCTGCACCCCGCGCTTCTCGAGCAGGCGTGACAGCCGCTCGCTCTTCTCGATGCTGGTGGTGCCCACCAGGATCGGCTGGCCCTGTTTGTTGCGCTCGTCGATCTCCTCGACGACGGCACGGAACTTGCCTTCCTCGGTCTTGTATATCAGGTCAGCCTCATCCAGCCTGATCATCGGCATGTGCGTGGGGATCTGGGCGACCTCGAGCTTGTAGATCTTGTCGAACTCCTCGGACTCGGTGATCGCCGTGCCGGTCATTCCCGCGAGCTTCCCGTAGAGGCGGAAGAAGTTCTGGAACGTGATGGTGGCCAGGGTCACGTTCTCCTGCTGCACGGTGAGGCCTTCCTTGGCCTCGATCGCCTGGTGCAGGCCGTCTGACCAGCGCCGTCCCGGCATGGTGCGTCCGGTGAACTCGTCGACGATGACGACCTCACCGGCATCGTTGACGATGTATTCGTCGCCGTTCTTGTAGAGCGCGGCCGCGCGCAGCGCCTGGTTGATCTGGTGCGCGTCGGCCACGTGCTCCATGTCGTAGATGTTGGGGATGCCCGTCCACTGCTCGATCTTCTCGGCGCCCTCGTCGGTGAGCGTCGCCGACTTCGTCTTCTCGTCGATGGTGAAGTCCGTTTCCAGCTCCAGGCGCTTGACCAGCCGCGCGTACGTGTAGTACTTCTCGGTCGCCTCGTCGGCCTGGCCGCTGATGATCAGCGGCGTGCGTGCCTCGTCGATGAGGATCGAGTCGACCTCGTCGACGATGGCGTAGTTGAGCCGCCGCTGCACGCACGCGTCCAGGCTTTGCGCCATGTTGTCGCGCAGGTAGTCGAAACCGAGCTCGTTGTTCGTGGCGTACGTGATGTCCGCCGCGTACGCCTCGCGTCGCGTGCACGGGCGCATGTGCTGCAGGCGGGGATCGGGGTGCGTCTCGTCGAGGAAGTCCGGGTCGTAGATGAACGACAGGTCCTGCCCCGAGATCACCCCCACCGAGATGCCCAGCATGTGGTACAGCGGCCCGTTCCAGCCGGCGTCGCGGCGTGCCAGGTAGTCGTTCACCGTCACCAGGTGCGCGCCCCTCCACTCCAACGCATTGAGGTACAGCGGCAGCGTGGCAACCAGCGTCTTGCCCTCGCCGGTCTTCATTTCCGCGATGCGCCCCTGGTGCAGCACGGCGCCGCCGATCAGCTGCACATCGAACGGGCGCATGCCGAGCGCGCGCTTGGACGCCTCGCGCACGACGGCGAACGCTTCGGGAAGCAGATCGTCGAGCAGCCGCGCCCGCTCCTCCGCGCGCTCGCGCTCTTCGGCGCGCGCGATCTCGGCTTCCTCGGTGTCCTCGCCGGCAAGGCTGGCAGCCGACGACTGCCCGTGGCTGATGTCGGGCGCCTCCACCCCGAGCCGCTCGCGAAACTCCGCCGTCTTGGCCGCCAGCTCGGCGTCGCTGAGCTTCTCCATCTCGGGCTCGAGCTCGTTGACGTCCTCAACGAGCCCGCGATAACGCTTCATCTCGCGCTTGGCCGGATCGCCGAGCACGAGGTTCATCGACTTGGTCATGACGGACATGGCTGGCTCCAATGATCGCAGGGCTGCGGGTCAGCCGCCGATAGGACTGGTCTCCCCGATCGCGCCGCCAGCCAGACCGTCGGCGCCGATGTGGCCCTTGCGGTGAGTCACCCGGTCCTTGCGTCGCAGCACCTGCCGGTCGGCCTTGTCCACCGCGAGGTCGACGGCCTCCTGCACCGTCGTCCCGTCGGCATGCGCCACCAAGCGCACGTGATGCAGGTGCACGACAACCTCGACGGTGCAGCGCTTGCCGCTGTGGTTGTCATGGTCGATGACCATGCTGATGTCGTGGAGGAGCGTGTGCCGGGTGAGGCGCGTGAGCTTGGCCTCGGCATACGTGCGCTGCGCTCCCGTCAGCGGTTTGCGCGTCGTCACGGTCACCGGCACCGGGGTCATCCACGTTCGATCATACGTCGGGGAACGCCGGATCTCACAGGACCGTGGCGAGTACCAGCACATCGACCCGCTGCGCGCCCGCAGCCGCCAGGGCCGTCGCCGCGGCGCCCGCGGTCGCTCCGGTCGTGTAGACATCATCCACGAGGCGCAGTCGGGCCCCGGCCAGTGACGGCCCTCGCCAGGCGAAGGCGTCTGCCACGTTGGCCCGGCGGGCCGCCTCGTCCAGGTCGGCCTGCGGCGGCGTGTCGCGCACCCGCACCAGCGAGCCAAGGTCGGTTACGCCGCCTGACGGGGCGAGCTCGACGGCGATCAGCTCGGCCTGGTTGTAGCCCCGCTGGGCGCGGCGGCGGCGCCCGGCGGGGACCGGCACCACGAGACCACCGGCAGCGGCGGGCAACCGATCCGCGAGGCGGCGCCGGGCCAGCGCGGTCAGCGCTGTGAGGGCGGCGCGGTCGCCCAAGTACTTGCCGCGATGGATGGCCGCCCGCACCGGGCCCGCGAACTCCCACGCGGCCACCGCCGTGCCGGTCGGCAGCTCGCGGGGCGGCGGCAGCGGGAGACCTATGAGCACGCCGGTGCAGCTCGCGCAGATCGGCACGCTGCTGACCGCCTCGCAGGCAGCGCACCGACGTGGAGCCAGCGCTTCGGCAAGCGCGCCACTCAGGCCGCGCAGCATGCGCACCGCCCGACTGTGCGCGGCCGCGGCGGACAGCGCTCAGACCATGCGCAGGCTCGACCCCATCGCCACGCCGGCGGCCGCCAGAGCGCCCGCGGGCAGCTCGATCGCGGCCTTCGCGCCGCGCACCACACGGCTGATGCGCCAGGGGCGGATGCCGTGGTAGGTGCGCACCACACGGCCTGCGTTGTCGACGAACGCCACGTCCAGCGGAAAGCGCATGAAAAACATGTGGATGGAACTGCAGGGCTTGATGTAGAGGCCGTGGCCGCTGGGCAGCTCGGGGCGGCCCATCAGACCCAGGAAGCGCCGCCACACGCTGCCGGCGTACTCCACGTCGGTGGCGACGACGCTGCCGGTGTCGGTTTCCAGGCGCCAGACGCGTCGATCGCTCGGCATGGCCTGACCATGCTAACCCCGAATCTTCAGTCTGGATCGGGTACCGACACGCGAACCTCGGTCCCCAGACCCGGGATGCTGCGCACCTCCAGGCGGCCCTCGACCAGCCGGGCCCGCTCACGCATCTCGATCAGCCCGATCGCGCGAGTGCGACCCAGCCTGGCCTCGGTGGCCGCAACATCGAAGCCGTCGCCATCGTCCTTGATGACCACGATGACCCGACCGGGATGGAACGAGACGATGAGGTCGATTCGCGATGCGTGACTGTGCCGCAGGGCGTTGTCGACCGCCTCGTCCACGATGCGGTAGAGCGTCAACTCGCTCAATACGACGATGCGCCGCTCGCGGCCGAGCACCCGCATCTTCACAAGCCCGTGCTGGGGAGGATGGGCCAGCAGCTCGTGGAGCGCGGGCACGATGCCGTGGTCGTCGTCGACGGGATCGAGCCGGCTCACCTGCCGGGCCAGCCCCCGGGCCGCGTCGACCGTCGCGTCGCGGCATCGCGACGCCGCTTCTCGCGCCGCCACGGGTTGCCTGCCCAGGGCCCGCCCCAGCAATTCCGCCTCGAACGCCGCCTCGGTGAGGCGCCGCATCGGACCGTCCAGGATGGAGCGGGCCATCGCCTGGTGCTGCTCGTCGACGATCTGGAAGATCTGCCGCGCCGCCTGGCTGTAGCGGCTGGCCCGCAGGTCCACCTCGATGGCGACGTCCGCCTGCAGCCCGGCGAGCTGCGCGCCGATGTCGCGCAGCGTGGTCTGCTCGGCCTCGATGTCGGCGAGGCGATCCTTCAGGCCGGCGATGCGGGCCTCGGCGCGGGCCACCGCGCTGCTCAGCGTCAGCCCGTCATCGAGGCAGCCGGCCAGCTCGCGGCCGACCTTCGCGGACAGCGAACGCATCCGGGGCAGGACATCGAGCGCCTGGCGGCGGACCTCGTGGTTGCGTGTGAGCTGGCGCGTGAGGTTTGCCCGGCGGGCGACCGCCTCCATGAGGGCGCGCTCGAGATCCGCCGAGTGATCGGCGAGGTCGCTGATGCGGGCGTCGAGATGGAAGCGCAGCGCCACCAGCGGCGACTCCGCAACCCTGACGTCGACCGGTCGCGCCGAGGGTGCTTCCGCAGACGCCCTCGAGTGCTCAGTCATGCGCCGTGCGGTCCACATGCCACCCCTGATGCGCCGTTCGGATCAGTCGCGCCGCCCGCGAACTGTAATGCGCAGACGCAGTGTGTCGTACAGGACCCTGGCCGAGTCCCGAAATGGGCTCACCCGTGAGTCCTCGCGATGCTGCCAGCGCACCGGCACCTCGGCGATCGTCCAGCCGTGGCGTCGCGCGCGGAGCAGCACCTCGGCGTCGAATCCGAAGCGCAGGGTCTTGAGTGGCGTGAAGCACGCCACCGCAGCCGTGCCGGTGAACACCTTGAAGCCGCACTGCGTGTCCCTGAGGCCGGGGAGAGCAACCACCCGCAGGAGCCGGTTGTAGACGCGTCCCATCATCTCCCGCCGACCCGGCTGGTGCACCTCCACCTTCGAATCCCGCATCGCGCGCGACGCGATGGCCACGTGGCACGAGCCGCCGAGGCGGGCACGCAACTTCGGCAGCTCCTCGATGGGCGTGCTCAGGTCCGCGTCGCTGAACAGGCGGTGCTCGCCGGTGGCGGCGAGCATCCCTTCGCGGACCGCCGCGCCCTTGCCGGTGTTCATGGCGAGCCGGAGAACACGCAGCTGCGGCCACGTGCTCGCCGCTTTCTCGGCGATCGCCACGGTGTCGTCGGCGCTCCCGTCGTCCACGACGAGCACCTCGTACGGTTCGCCGGCACCCTGCAGGTACTCACGGACGCGCACCAGCGTGGTGGGAAGGCGCTGCGCCTCGTTGTAGGCGGGGATGATCACGCTCAGCATCGGCTAGCCCACCGGTGCTCCCAGCTGCTGCCGCATCCGTGCCGCCTCGCGACGCTCCAGCCACCAGTACCCGGGGAGCACCGCCTGCCGGCGCAGCCGCCACGGCTGCCGTGCCAGCCGCCACGCCCATTCCAGTCCGGCGCGGCGCACCAGCTGGGGGGCGCGGCGCACCCGGCCCGCGAAGTAGTCGAGCGACCCGCCGACCCCGATCCCCACGGGCGCGCCGATGCCGGCCAGGTTCTCGCTGAGGAAGCGCTCCTGGCGACCGGCTCCGAACGCCGCCAGCACAACGTCAGGTCCGGCCTGGCGCAGCCGGCCGGCCAGGGCAACGTCGGGATCGCCCGGGTCGGCGGTCACAACCTGAAGGCCTGGATGGCTGCGCGACAGGCGCTCGGCGGCCAGCTTCGCGACGCCCCGAGCGGCACCCGCCAGCGCCACGCGGTGGCCCAGCCGCGCCGCCTCCGGGAAGTAGGCCAGGAGCAGGTCCGTTCCGCCCACCCGCGTCGCCTCCGGGTGACCGCGGCGCCGCAACGCACGTACCAGCCCGATGCCGTCGGGCACCAGCAGCGCGGCGGATTCGACGATGTCGCGAAACCGCGCGTCGTGCCGCGCGCGCATGACCATCTCGGGGTTCAGCGTGATCACCACCGCGGGCCGGCCCGCCCCCGGCTGGCGCCCGTCCTCGACCAGACCGACCAGCACCCGCACGGCCGCCTGCATGTCGACCACGTCGACAGGGCAGCCCAGCACCCGCTCGCGGACTCGGCCGGGATCCGAAGAGCCCGCCAAGATGACTAGCGCTTGGTGTACTGGGGGGCCTTGCGCGCGCGCTTCAGGCCGTACTTCTTGCGTTCCTTCTCGCGCGGGTCGCGCGTGAGCAGCCCCGCCTTCTTCAGCACCGGCCGAAGCTCCGGGTCGGCCGCCACCAGAGCCCGCGCGATGCCGTGGCAGACTGCGCCGGCCTGGCCGGCGATGCCGCCACCGATCACCTTGATGGTGACCACGAAGCGGCCCACGCTGTCGGTGACGCGCAGCGGCTGCGTGATCACCGTCTCCAGGTCGCGGCGTCCGAAGTATTCGCTGGACGGGCGGTTGTTGACCATCACCGCGCCGTCGCCCGGGACGATGCGCACGCGCGCCACCGCCGTCTTGCGCCGGCCGGTGGCCTGGTGCGGGGTGTCAGCTGCTGGAGACAACGATGATCTCTCCCAGTTCACCGAATCGGATCGGCTGTGGTTGCTGCGCCTCGTGGCGGTGCTGCGCTCCCGCGTAGACACGGAGCCGCTTGAGCTGGTCGGCGCCGAGGGTGTTGTGCTGAAGCATGCCGCGCACCGCGTGCATGATCGGGAACGTCCCGTCGCGGGCGATGGCCTCCTCGAACGTGCGCACGCGCCGGCCGCTGGGATAACCCGAGTAGCGATCGTACGTCTTCAAGGTCCGCTTGCTGCCGGTTACGACGATGTCGCGCGCATTGATGACGATGACGTGCTCGCCGGTGTTCACGTGCGGCGTGTACTGGGGGCGGTGCTTGCCGCGCAGCACCCGTGCGATGTTGGTGGCGAGCCGTCCCAGCGTCTGGCCGCGCGCATCAACGACGAACCAGCGCGCTTCCACCTCTCTCGGCTTGGCCTGGAATGTGGTCTGCATGCTACGCAGCCTCGGTTACCGGATAGGTGACGGCCCACTGGTGCAGGCCCCGCGCCGGCGCCACCGTGATCGTGGACTCGCGCCGTGCCGGCTCGACCAGAAGCTGCGCGACCGCCGCCGGCGTCATGCGGCCCTGCCCCACCGCGACCAGCGCGCCCGCGAAGGCGCGCATCATGCCGCGCAGAAAGGCGTTGGCACGCACCGTGAGCACGACTGCCTCGACGGCACGCCGGTCGGCGGGCCTGCCGAGAACCACGTGATCGACGGCGGCGGCGTCGACGGTGCGCACCGTCGTGCCCCCCGGAGCGGTGGCGGCGCCGAAGCTGGCGAAATCGTGCGTGCCCACCAGCGCGCGCGCTGCGGCGCGCATGCCGTCGACATCCAGCGGTCCGCGCACAGCCCACGCGTACTGGCGGGCGACGGTGACGCGGCTGCCGCGGCACAGGACGACGTAGCGGTACGTGCGGCTGACAGCATCGCGGCGCGCGTGGAAGTGCTCGGCGCACGTCGCGGCAGCGACCACGACGACATCCGCGGGCAGGTGCGCGTTGAGCGCGGCGGCAAGCGTTGCCGGCTCCCATCGTCGATGCAGCGCGACGCCGACCGTCTGCGCGTGCGCGTGCGCACCGGCGTCGGTGCGCCCCGCGGCGGTGAGGCGCGGTGGCTGCTCGCCCAGCCGGTGCAACGCCTCGCGGAGCGCGCCCTCCACCGTGCGCTCGCGAGGCTGCGCCTGCCAGCCGTGGAAGGCGGTACCGTCGTACTCGAGGGTGAGGCGGTAGGCGGGCACGCTGGGACCTACTCCACCAGCTCGATGATCGCCATCGGTGCGGCGTCGCTGGTGCGCGGCGCCACCTTGACGATGCGCGTGTAGCCGCCCGGCCGCTCGCGGTACCGCTCCAGGTACGTGCTGAACAGCTTGGTGGAAACCTCGCGATCGTTGACGTACAGGGCGACGCGGCGCCGCGCGTTGACGTCGTCGGGCTTGGCATCGGTGATCACCCGCTCGACCCAGCGGCGCAGCTCCTTGGCCTTGGCCTCGGTCGTGGTGATGCGGCCGTGGCGGAGCAGCGCGGTCACCTGGTTGCGCGTCATCGCCTGACGGTGTGCCGCGCTGCGGCCGAACTTGCGCCCGGCGATCCGATGCCGCATCAGCTCGCGGCCTATCTCGACATCGGCTGGAAGAGCGTGGTCAGCTCCTCCGGCGTGACGAACTCGCGCTGGACGAGCTTCTCCTTGATCTCGTCGAGCGACTTCTGTCCGAAGTTGCGCAGGGTGAGCAGCTCCTCCTGCTTCATCGCCACCAGCTGACCCACCTTGGTGATGTCGTTGGCCTTGAGGCAGTTGAGCGCCCGGACGCTCAGCTCGAGGTCCTCGATGGGGACGTCGGCGAGCCGGCTGGGCAGGTCGTTGCCGCGCGTCTGGCGAAGCTGCGGCGCTGCCAGGTTGTCGCCGAAGCGCACGAACAGGTCGAGGTGCTCGGTGAAGAGCGCCGCCGCCTGGCTGACCGCCTCGACGGGGGCCAGCGTGCCGTCGGTCCAGACCTCGACGATGAGCTTGTCCCACTCGGTTTCCTGACCCACGCGGGTTTTCTCCACCGAGAAGTTCGCCATGCGCACCGGCGTGAAGATGGCGTCGATGGGGATGACGCCGATGGGCTGGCCTTCCTTCTTGTTGCGCTCCGCGGTGACGTACCCCTTGCCACGCTCGACCATCAGGTCCATGCGCAGCTGCGCCTTGGGACCGTCCAGGCTGGCGATGTGCTGGGTGGGGTTGCGCACCTCGACGTCGCTCGGCGTCTCGATGTCGGCCGCGGTGACCTCCTTGGGCCCGCGCGCGTCGAGCGTGAGACGCACCGGGTCGTCACTGTGGGAGACGACGTTGATCTCCTTGACGTTGAGCAGGATCTCGGTGACATCCTCGCGGACCTGCGGGATCGCGCTGAACTCGTGAGCCACGCCGTCGATCTGCACCGACGTGATGGCAGCGCCCGGCAGCGATGAGAGCAGCACCCGGCGCAGGGAATTGCCCAGCGTCACACCGAAACCCGGCTCCAGCGGCTCAATCTCGAATTTCCCGTAGTCCCCGCTGCTCTCTATTTCGCGGACCACAGGAGCGGTTACAACATCAATTGCCACTTGGGCTCACCTCGAGTAGTACTCGACGATCAACTGCTCGTCGACTGCGGATTCCATCTCGTTGCGTTCCGGTAGACGGACGATGGTGCCGCTGAGCTTGGTCGCGTCGAGGCTCAGCCATTCGGGGACGGCGCGTCCCTGCACCAGCTGCTGTGCGTTCTCGATGGGCAGCAGCTTGCGGCTGCGCTCCCGCACGTCCACGCGATCGCCGGGGCGCAGCTGCGCCGACGCGATGTTGAGCGCCCGGCCGTTCACCTGGAAATGGCGATGGCTGACCAGCTGGCGCGCCTCGCGCCGCGACGCGGCAAAGCCGACAGCACGGTGCCGGTGACCCCCTCGCTGCTCTCCGCGCGCTCGAAGTAGTGTCGGAACTGCGCCTCGAGCACGCCGTACAGCCGGCGCGCCCGCTGCTTGGCACGCAGCTGGATGCCGTAGTCGCTCGCCTTGCGGCGGCGAGCCAGCCCGTGCTGCCCGGGGAGGACCCCGCTGCGCTTGTCGAAGGTGCAGTTGGTGACGCACTTCGAGCCCTTGAGAAAGAGCTTCACGCCTTCGCGCCGGCAGAGGCGGCACACCGGCCCGCTCTGGTTGGCCATTACACACGCCTCCGTTTGGGCGGCCGGCACCCGTTGTGCGGGATGGGCGTGATGTCGGAAATCGCGGTCACCTCGAGGCCGCTCGCCTGCAGGCTGCGGATGGCCGCCTCGCGGCCGGCGCCCGGGCCCTTGACGAAGATCTCCACGGAGCGCAGGCCGTGCTCCATCGCCTTGCGCGCGGCGCCTTCAGCGGTCACCTGCGCGGCGAAGGGCGTGCTCTTGCGCGAGCCCTTGAAGCCCTGTGAGCCTGCCGAGCCCCAGGCGATCACGTTGCCGTCGGGGTCGGTGAGGCTGACGATGGTGTTGTTGAAGGTGGCCAGCACGTGCGCGTGTCCGACCGCGATGTTCTTGCGCTCGCGACGCCGCGTGCGTACCGCCTTCTTCTTCTTGGCCATCTATGTCCTTGAATAACCCGTCGGCGAAGGCGGATTCACTCCGCCGTGAGCCGACACCGCTTCACAGCGATGAAAAAGCGCGGTGGTCGGGTGCGGCTTTTTCATCGCCCTTACTTGGTGACCTTCTTGCGGCGCACACCGACCGTCTTCTTGGGACCCCTGCGGGTGCGCGCATTGGTGCGCGTGCGCTGACCGCGGACCGGCAGGCCGCGGCGGTGCCGCTGTCCGCGATAGGTGCCGATCTCGATGAGGCGCTTGATGTTGAGCGCGATCTGGCGTCGCAGGTCGCCCTCCACTCGGCCCTGCAACTGTTTGGCGATGACGTCACGCAGCTTGCCGACCTGGGTGTCGTTGAGATCCTTGGTGCGGATGTCGGGGGAGATCCCGGCCAGCTGTAGAAGGCGCTTCGATGTGCTCAGGCCGATCCCATAGATGTAGGTGAGCGCGATCTCGATCCGCTTGTCGCGGGGAACGTCGACGCCGGCTATTCGTGCCATTGCAGTTATCCCTGACGTTGCTTGTGCTTCGGGTTGTCGCAGATCACCCGGACCGCGCCATGGCGCTTGATGATCTTGCAGCGGTCGCACATCTTCTTCACGGATGCCCGAACTTTCATGAGATGGCTTGAAGTCCTTTCACGTGGCGGCGCGCCAGACGCGCCGTGTGCCCGCAGAACCCCTGAGGCACGCTGAAACAGCCCCGATGACTGCGTTCATCAGTATAGCCACTCAAGCCGAGACCACCGTGGCCGGTGCGGGGCGGAGGGTGAGAACGTCCGGCCCGGCAGGCGTGATGGCGACCGTGTGTTCGAAGTAGCAGGACAGCTTGCCGTCGTCGGTCACCACGGTCCACTGGTCCTCCAGCACGTGGACGCCCGCGCCGCCGGCGTTCACCATGGGCTCGATCGCGATGACGATGCCCGCCTTGAGCAGGTTGCCGGCGCCCGCCCGTCCGTAGTTGGGCACCTGGGGCAGCTCGTGCATGTCACGGCCGATGCCGTGGCCGACGTACTGGCGGACGATGGCGTAACCGTGGCTCTCCACGAAGGTCTGCACGGCCTCACCGATGTCGCCGATGTGATTGCCCGGCCGCGCGGCCTCGATCCCGTGGCGGAGCGCCTCCTCGGTGGTCTCGATCAGGCGCAGCACCTCGGGCGAGCCGTCGCCGCAGGCCACCGACAGCCCGCTGTCCGCCCACCAGCCGTCCAGGATCAGGCCGCAGTCGAGGGAGACGAGATCACCGTCCCGGAGCCGCCGCCGGCCCGGAAT
>VBJV01000055.1:0-28575 GCA_005879785.1 Chloroflexota bacterium | reverse complement strand
CTCGTCGTTGACCGAGACACAGAGCGAGTTGGGAAAGCCCTCGAAACCGAGGAATCCGGGGATGCAGCCGTGGTCGCGGATGAACGTCTCGGCCTCGGCGTCGAGATCCAGGGTGGTGATACCCGGGCGTACGGTGGCGGCCAGGTGGGCCAGGCACGCGCCGAGGATCCGCCCGGCCGAGCGCATGCGCTCAACCTCCTCGGGTCGCTTCAGACGGAAACTGTCGATGCGCACGGCGGTCAGGAGGCCTGCGCCTGTTCGTGACCGCGCGCCAGTGCAGCCGTGATCCGCTCGGTGACCGCGTCGATGCTGCCCACGCCGTCGATGCGTTCCACGCGCGTGCCCGGCGCGCCGTAGTGGCCGAGCACCGGCTCGGTCTCGGCCCGGTACGTGGCCAGCCGCAGCTCGAGGGCTTCCGGCGTGTCGTCGGGGCGCCCCTCGAGCTGCGCGCGCTTGAGCACGCGCTCCTTCAGCACGCGGTCGGGGACGTCCAGGGCCACGAGCACGTCCACGCCGCGGCCGCGCCGGGCCAGCATCGCATCGAGCGCCTCGGCCTGCGCCACCGTGCGCGGGAAGCCGTCGAGCAGCGCACCCCTGGCGGCGTCCGGCTGCAAGAGCCGCGCTTCGATGACGCGCACCACCAGGTCGTCGGAGACGAGCATGCCGCGCCGCATGATCGGTCCCGCCTCGAGACCGAGTGCGGTGCCCCGCGCGACCTCGTCGCGAAGGATGTCCCCGGTCGCGATGTGCGGTATGCCGATGCGCGCCGAGACCCGCGCCGCCTGCGTCCCCTTGCCGCTTCCCGGAGGGCCGAACAGCACCGCGATCACTTGATGAACCCTCGGTACTGCCGCATCAGCAGCTGCGTCTCGATCTGCCGCATCGTGTCGAGCGCCACGCCGACGACGATCAGGATGGCCGTGCCGCCGAGGTAGAGGTTGCTCGGTGACACGCGGGTGATCGCAGCGGTCAGCAAGGGCAGGATGACCGTGATGCAGGCCAGGAAAAGCGCGCCCGCGAGCGTGATGCGACCCATCACCTTGCCCAGGTATTCCGCCGTACTTCGGCCCGGTCTGATGCCGGGGATGAACGTCGACTGTTTCTTCAGGTTGTCGGCGACGTCATTGGGATCGAACACGACGGCCGTGTAGAAGTAGGTGAAGCCGAGCACGAGCAGGAAGTAGATGCCGTTGTAGACGAAGTTGATGGGGATGAAAGCCCCGGTCGGTTGCCAGTTCTGAGTGATCCAGGTGGAGACGTGCAACAGCACGCCGCTGCTGTTCTGGAAGAGGTTGGCGAAGATCGTCGGGAAGGTCATGATCGAGATGGCGAAGATGATCGGGATGACGCCGGCGGCGTTGACGCGCAAGGGCAGGAAGTTGCGCCTCCCCTGCGCCGCAGCGCCGGTGCGCGGATTGAGCACCCGTTGCGCCGATTGCACCGGAATCTTCCGCTGCGCCTGCTGCACCTCGATGATGCCGGCGGTGACGACGATGGCGATCACAGCCATCACCACGATCTGGATCACGTGCGCGCCACCGGTGCCCCCGTAGCTGAGCACCGTTCCGGGAAGGCGGCCGATGATGCCGACGAAGATGATCAGCGACACACCGTTGCCGACGCCGTACTCGGTGATCAATTCGCCGAGCCACATGGCGACGACGGTTCCGGCCGTCAGCACCAGGATGATGCCGATCTCCTGCGCAGGCGTCGGGTTGGGCAGGATGGCGCCCGCGGAGGTGACACCCGGGTTGGTGAACAGCGCGAGGTATCCATATCCCTGCAGCGCGGCCAGTGGCACCGTGAGCCAGCGCGTGTAGCGGGTGATGCGCTTGCGTCCGGCCTCGCCCTCCTTGCTGAGCTCCTTGAGCCGCACGGAGACGACCGTCATCAGCTGCATGATGATGGTGGCGTTGATATAGGGATTCAGCCCCTCCGCCACCAGCGTGAAGCGCGACAATCCGCCGCCGCTGAACAGGTTGAGCAGACCCAGCAACGAGTTGTTCGAGAAGAGCTGGTCCAGCGCTTTGGAGTTCGCACCCGGTATGGAAATGCTGGCCAGCACGCGGAACACCATCAGGAGCCCCAGCGTGATCAGCAGCTTGCGGCGCAACTCCGGGATGCGGAACGCCTGGACCAGCGCCTCGATGAGGTTCACTGCGGCTCCGCTTGGGGCTCCTCGTCAGCGGACGGCGGAGCTCGACCCTGCCACCGGCGGCTTCGACTGCCTGGCGGGCCGCCGCCGAGACACGATGGACCCTCACCAGAAGGCGGGTGCGCAGCCGGCCTGCGGCCAGCAGCTTCACCGGCACCGCTGCGCCCGGAATCAGGCCCGCCTCCGCCAGCGTGTCGGGGTCGACGACGCTGTCCGGCTTGAACCGGGCGAGCTTGCCCAGGTTGACGACCGTGAACTCGCGGCGCCAGCGGTTGTGGAAGCCGCGCAGCTTGGGCAGCCGCTGGGTCAGCGGCATCTGGCCGCCCTCGAAGCCCACCGGGAGCCCGACGCTGGAGCGCGACCCCTGCCCCTTCTGCCCGCGGCCGGCCGTCTTGCCCTGCCCGGCGCCGATGCCGCGGCCGATGCGTGTGCCGGCTCGCCTGCTGCCGCGTGCCGGGCGCAGCTCGTGCAGCTTCACGACGGCTCCGACGCCGGCTGGTTGCCGGCAGCACGGCTGTGCGCGGCGAGCACCGCCATACCCGCGGCCGTGTCCGCGGGCTCGCCGTCGACGCTGACCAGGTGGCGCACCTTGGCGACCATGCCCCGGATGGCCGGGGTGGCCTCGTGCTCGACGGTCTGGTGCCGGCGCTTGAGCCCCAGCGCCACCAGGGTGGCCCGTTGGTCATGCGCGTAGCCGATGGCACTCTTTCTATATGTGATGCGGATGGCGCTCATGGCGCGGCCGCCTTCGCAGCTGGCGGCGCATCCGCCTCGGCCGCGGCCGGCTCCCGCTCCCGAGCGAGCATCCGGTCGGCCAGCTTGCGGCTGCCGATCACCTGCTCGGGCGTGCGGCCGCGGACCTCGGCCACGTCGGCCAGGGTGCGCAGGCTGGCCAGCGCTGCGACGGTGGCCCGCACGACGTTGATCGGGTTGTCAGTGCCCAGGCTCTTGGTGAGGATGTCGTGGATGCCAGCCGCCTCGACGACCGCCCGCATCGAGCTCCCGCTGATGACCCCCGTTCCGGGAACGCCGGGTTTGAGCAGCACCTTGGCGGCGCCGAGCTTGTAGCGCACCTCGTGGGGAATGGTCGTCCCGACCATCGGTACGGTGATCATGTGCTTCTTGGCGTCCTCGACCCCCTTGCGGATGGCCTCGGGCACCTCGCCCGCCTTGCCCAGGCCGGCGCCGACACGACCGGCTCCGTCACCGGCCACCACCAGCGCCGCGAAGGAGAAGCGGCGGCCGCCCTTCACCACCTTGGCGACGCGGTTCAGGGAGACGATCTTCTCTTGAAATTCGCCGCCACGATCGTCACGTCGGTCCATGCGCATCGCCATGTCAGAACCTCAACCCGCTCTCGCGGGCAGCATCAGCCAGGGCTCGCACCCGGCCGTGGTACAGGTAGCCACCTCGATCGAACACGATCGACTCCACTCCGGAGGAGCGGGCGCGCTCGGCGATGGCCTTGCCGACAGCGGCCGCAACGGCCACGGTCGGACCGGAGCCGGGAATCGACTTGCGCAGCTCGAGCTCGGTGCTCGATGCGGCTGCAAGGGTCCGTCCCGATGCGTCATCCACGAGCTGGACCTGGATGTGGCGCAGGCTGCGGAACACGGTCATGCGCGGCCGCGCCGCGGTGCCGCTGATGCGCTTGCGCACGCGCCGATGACGGCGGTCGCGTGCTTCACGTCGGTCCTGCTTCTGGTGCATCGTGGTGTCAGCCCCTGCTCACTTGGTCTTGCCCGCCTTGCCGGATTTGCCCGCCTTGCGACGCAGGCGCTCGCCCCGGTACAGGACTCCCTTGCCCTTGTACGGCTCCGGCTTGCGGAACGACCGGATCTTGGCGGCCACCTGCCCGACCGTCTCCTTGTCGGCTCCACTGATGACGATCTGCGTCGGCACCGGGACCTCGATGGTGATGCCCTCGGGCGGCGAGTAGCGGATCGGGTGCGAGTAGCCGAGGGTGAGCACCAGGTCGGAGCCCTGTTTGGCAGCACGGAAGCCCACACCCACCAGATCCATCTCGCGCGTATAGCCGCGGCTCACGCCCTCGACCATGTTGGCCACCAGCGTGCGGGTCAGGCCGTGCAGCGAACGGTGCACGCGCGAATCGGTGGGGCGCGCGACGGTGAGGACGCCGTCGGTGCTGCTCACGGTCATCGCCGGCGAGAGTGTGCGGCTAAGGGTGCCGCGCTCGCCGGTGACGCTGATGTGGCTCCCGGTCAGCGTGACCTGAACGCCCGCGGGGATGCTGATCGGCATCCGGCCTATGCGCGACATCTGCTCACCACACGTAGGCGACCACTTCGCCGCCCAGGCCGGCGCGCTGCGCCGAGCGTCCGGTCATCAGCCCGTGGGACGTCGAGATGATGGCGATGCCGAGTCCACCGAGCACTCGCGGGATCTCACTCTTGCGCGCATAGACGCGCAGCCCCGGCCGGCTGATCCGCCGCAGCCCGCTGAGCGCGCGACCCTTGGTGTGCGGCGGCTTCAGCGTGATGCTCAGCATCTCGTGCGGCGCCTCGCCGCCCACCGAGTACGACTCGATGAAACCTTCCTCGCCGAGCACCCGCGCGATCTCCACCTTCATTCGCGACACCGGGATCTGCACGTTCTGGTGATGCGCCAGATTGGCGTTGCGGATGCGGGTCAGCATGTCGGCGATCGTGTCACTGGTCATCGGCTCACCACGAACTCTTCTTGACGCCCGGTATCTGGCCCTTGCTGGCCAGGCCGCGGAAACAGATGCGGCACATGCCGAAACGGCGCATGTAGGCCCGCGGGCGGCCGCAGATGCCACAGCGGTGGTGCTCCTGGGTGGAGTACCGCGGCGGCCGCAGCGATTTGGCGATCAGCGATTTCTTGGCCATCAGCTCTTCCGGAAGGGCATGCCGAAGGCGGCCAGCATCGACTGGCCCTCGGCGTCTGTGCTGGCGGTGGTCACGATGCAGACCTCCAGGCCACGCAGCTTGTCGATCTTGTCATAGTCGATCTCCGGGAAGACGAGCTGCTCGCGCAGGCCCAGCGTGTAGTTGCCGTGGCCGTCGAATGCCTTGGTGTCGACACCGCGAAAGTCGCGGATGCGCGGCAGGGCAACGTTGACCAGCTTGTCCAGAAACTCATACATGCGCCGCCCGCGCAGGGTCACCTTGACGGCGATGGGCATGCCTTCGCGCAGCTTGAACGCCGCCACCGACCGCTTGGCGCGGATGACGATGGGCGCCTGGCCGGTGATCTGCTTCAGGTCGGCGACCGCGGCATCGATCGCGCGTGCGTTGGTGATCGCCTCGCCCAGTCCGATGTTGAGCACGATCTTCTCGATCCCCGGGACCTGCATCGCGTTCTTGTAGCGGAACTCGCTGACCAGCGCGGGCACGATCTCATCCAGGTAGCGGCGGCGCAGCCGGGGCGCCTCGAGCGTCTGCACGGCCATCAGAGCACCGTCCTCACGTAGCGCTCACCGCAGTGCTTGCACACGATGCTGCGCCGGCCGTTCTCGTCGACTTCGTGAGCGATGCGCGTCTTGTGGTCGCAGCGATTGCACACCAGCATCACGTTGCTGTAGGCGACCGGCCCGTCGAAGTCGATGATGCCGCCCTGGATGTTGCCCTTCACACCAGATTTCGTGTGCCGCTTCTGGATGTTGATGCCGCGCACGGCGACGCGCTGCTGGTCCGACAGGGTGCGGCCGACCACACCTCGCTTGCCCTTGTCCCTGCCGGCGATCACCTCCACGGTGTCCCCCTGGCGGATGTCGAGCGGGCGGGTCTGGCCTCGAGCCCAGCCCTCGCGGCGGAGCTGGGTGCGGCGGCGGCGTTCGGTCCTCGCGCTCACGCTCAGATCACCTCCGGGGCAAGGCTGACGATCTTCATGAAGTTGCGTTCGCGAAGCTCGCGGGCCACCGGCCCGAGAAGCGGATGTTGCTGCCGTCGGGACGCTTGTACTCCTTGGTGGTGCGCACCACCACGGCCCGGACGACATCACCCTTCTTCACCTGTGCGTTCGGCTGCGCCACCTTGACCGTGCCGATGATCACGTCGCCCACCGACGCGTACTTCCGGTAGCTGCCACCAAGCACGCGAATGCACAGGAGCTCTCGTGCGCCGCTGTTGTCGGCCACCTTCACGATCGTCTCCTGCTGGATCACGTCAGCGCGCCTTCTCGATGATCTCTGACACGCGCCAGCGCTTCTCCTTCGACAGCGGCCGCGTCTCCATCAAGCGGACGCGATCGCCCACGCCGCAGGTCCCCTCGGCGTCGTGCGCCTTCAGGCGGCGCGTGTGCCGCACCACCTTCTTGTACAGCGGGTGTGGCTTGGTGTCCTGCACCACGACGATGACCGTGTTCACCATCTTGTCGCTGACGACGACGCCCTCGCGCACCTTGCGCCGGGCGCGCGCCGCCGCGCTCTCGTCACTCATCCTCATCGACCTCCTCGGCGGCGACCTCGTCACTCGCCTCGACCTCCTCGACGGCCTCGGGCGCGGCGCCGTCCGCAGCGGTGGCGCCGGCGGGCTCTGCCTCCGCTTCCGCCTTGGCGCGGCCGCGGCGTCGAACCGGCGGCGCCGGGGCCGCGACAGGCACGGGGGCCTCGACGGCGGTGCCTGACAGCGTGCGTTCCGCTTCGATCTGCACCGTCATCGTCCTGGCGATCTCGCGCCTGACCGCGCGCACCTGGCGGTGGTTCTCCACCTGGCCGGTGGCCTGCTGGAAGCGGATCTCGAACAGCTTGCGGCGCTGCACGCGCAGGTGGTCGGCGAGCTCGGCATCGTTCATCTCGCGCAGCGCCTTGATGGAGTCGGCTCGCTTGTTCATACGCTCGCCTCGACCTCGGCGCCGGTGTCCTCGCGCGCGACGAAACGTGTCTTGATCGGCAGCTTGAATGCGGCCAGGCGCATCGCCTCCTGCGCGGTCTCCATGGTGACCCCGGCCATCTCGAACAGCATCAGACCCGGCCGCACCACGGCGATCCACCCCTCGGGCTGACCCTTGCCGCTGCCCATGCGCGTCTCCGCCGGCTTCTTGGTGAAGGCGTGGTCGGGGAAGACGCGGATCCAGATCTTGCCGCCGCGTTTCACGTGACGGGTCATCGCGCGCCGGGCAGCCTCGATCTGGCGGTTGGTCATCCAGCACGGCTCCATGGCCTGCAGGCCGAAGCTGCCGAAGTTGAGCTGGTTGCCGCGCTGCGCAGCGCCGGTCATCCGCCCCCGGTGGAGCTTGCGGTGCTTGGTGCGCTTGGGCATCAGCATCGCCTACTCCTCCTCTTCCTCTTCGTCGGATTCCGCAGGCGGTGACGCTGCCTTCTTCGCCGGCTTCTTGGCCGCCCGGGTCGCGGGCGTCGCCTTCTTGGCGGCCACTGGCTTGCGCCGCGCGGGTGCCCGCTTGGCGGGCAGCCTTTCGACCTTCTCGTCGGCCTTGGGCACCTGGCTCACCACGGCGGCGATCTCCGCGTCCTCGTCGGGGAGCTCGTCGACGGTGGTGTCCGGGGTTTGCTCCTCGTCGACCTCGGCGATCGGCGCCACCTCCGCCTCAGTGACCGCCACCTCGACCGGCGCGGGTACCTGCACCTCAGGTTCCGCGACGGGCGCAGGCGGCAGCACCGCGGGCCGTGCTGTCGCCTGCAGCGGCGCCCCGTCCTCGGCACGCTCGCGGCCCGCCACAGGCACGGGCTCACCGGTGGCGGTGACGAAATCGCCGAGGTACAGCCAGCACTGCACGCCGATGCGTCCGAATGTGGTGCGGGCCTCGGCCTTGCCGTAGTCGATGTTGGCGCGCAGGGTGTGCAACGGCACGCGGCCGTCGCGGTCCCATTCGCGGCGCGACATCTCCGATCCGCCCAGCCGCCCGCTGACCTGGATCTTGGCCCCCTTGGCGCCGGCGCGCATGGAGCGCAGCATCGTCTGCTTCAGCGCGCGGCGGAACGCGATGCGTTTCTCGAGCTGCGACGCTACGTTCTCGGCGACGAGGGTGGCGTCGAGCTCCGGCGTCTTGATCTCGTGGATCGTCACCCGCACCTTCTTGCCGCTGATGCGCTCGAGCTCATCGCGCAGCGCGTCGACCGATGCACCCTGCTTGCCGATGACGATGCCCGGCTTGGCGGTCTGGATGATCACGGTGAGCTGGTTGGCGCTCCGTTCGGTCTCGATGCGGGCGACCCCGGCATTGCGAAGGCGGCTGCCGATCAGCCGGCGCATGGCGACGTCCTCGTGCAGCAGCTTCGTGTAGTCCTTGTCCGCGTACCAGCGCGCATCCCAGTTGCGGTACACGCCGAGCCGGAAGCCGATCGGGTTGACCTTGTGGCCCATCAGTCCTTCTCCCCTTCCGTCTCGACGGTCGCCGTCTCATCCGGCGCCGGCTCGCTCACCGGCGCTGGGGCCGGCGCTGCGCGCCGGCGGCGTGAGGGGGGCGGACCGGATGCCGGCCCCACCACGGGCGCGGGCACCAGCGCGCGCGGCATGCGCACCACCGATCGCCGGCGCTTGCCCATTGCCGGCTCCTCGTCCGTGACCAGCGCGCGCAGGTGCGAGGTGCGCCGGAACCAGCTGCCCACCATGCCGCGCGGTTTGGGGCGCCAGCGCTTGAACACGTCTGCGCCGTCGACCTCGACGCGCACCACACGCAGCGTCGAGGCGTCGAGGTTGTAGTTGTGCTCTGCGTTGGCTGCAGCCGACTTGATCACTTTGGCCACGTCGCGCGCCGCGGAGCGCGGCGAGTAGCGCAACACGACCAGCGCCTCGGCCACGGGCAGCCCCTCGACCATATGCGACACCAGTCGCGCCTTGCGCGCCGTGGTGTGCACCCATCTCGCGGTCGCCACGACTTCCATCTCTTACTTCAATGCCTACTTACTTCAACGCCGAGCTGCGCTCGGTGTGGTGACCGTGGCCGCGGTGCTTGCGCGTCATGGCGAACTCCCCGAGCTTGTGCCCCACCATCGTCTCGGTGATGAACACGGGAACGTGCTTGCGCCCGTCGTGCACCGCGATCGTGTGCCCGACCATCTCGGGGAACACGTCGCTGCGCCGCGACCAGGTCTTGATGATCCGTTTCTCGCGCGTGGAGTTGAGCATCTGCACCTTCTCGAGCAGATGCGTGTCGCAGAACGGTCCTTTCTTGAGCGAGCGACCCATTACTTGCTCCGCCGCCGCACGATCATGCGGTTGGTGTCCTTGTTGTGCCGGGTGCGGTGGCCGAGAGCCGGCTTGCCCCAGGGCGTCTGTGGGTTGCCACCGGCGCCGCTGCGTCCCTCGCCGCCACCGTGCGGGTGGTCGAACGGGTTCATGGTCATGCCGCGCACCGCGGGACGGAAGCCGCGCCAGCGCGACTTGCCCGCCTTGCCGATGACCTGGTTCTCGTGGTCGGGATTGCTGACCTGGCCGATGCTGGCGCGACAGCGCACGTCGATGAGCCGCACCTCGCCGCTCGGCATGCGCACCTGCGCGTAGGCGCCTTCCTTGGCGAGCAGCTGCGCCGCAGCGCCCGCGCTGCGCACCAGCTGGCCGCCCCGGCCGAGCTGCACCTCGATGTTGTGGATGGTCGTGCCCAGCGGGATGCCCGAGATCGCCAGGCAGCTGCCCGGCCGGATCTCCGAGCCCCCGCCGGAGGCGACGGGATCGCCTTTCTTCAGGCCCAGCGGCGCCAGGATGTAGCGCTTGTCGCCGTCGGCGTAATGCACCAGCGCGATGCGCGCGCTGCGGTTGGGGTCGTACTCGATGGCCGCGACCTTGCCGGGCACGCCGTCCTTCTGACGCTTGAAGTCGATGATGCGGTAGGCCTTCTTGTGGCCACCGCCGCGGTGGCGCACGGTGATTCGGCCGCTGGCGTTGCGGCCGCTGTGCTTGGGCAGGTGTTCGAGCAGCGAGCGCTCCGGCTTGTCGCGCGTGACCTCCTCGAAGCTGCTCACCGACATGAAGCGGCGGCCGGGACTGGTCGGCTTGTACTTCTTGAGTGGCACTTACACGCCCTCGAAGAGGCCTTCGATCTTCTGGCCGGGCGCGAGCGTCACGATCGCCTTCTTCCAGCTGGAACTGCGCCCGCTCACCCGAGTACGCCGGCGTGAGCGCAGCCGGATCTTGCCGCGCACCGTGATGGTGTTCACGTCGACGACCGTGATCTTCTGATCCGCGAACGCCTCCTCGACAGCCCGGCGGATCTGGATCTTGGTGGCATCGGCGTGGCAGCGGAAGACGTACTTTCCCTTCGACATCGAGACGTACGACTTCTCGCTCACCACCGGGCGCAACACCACCTGATAGAAGCCGCGGCCCGCGCTCATGCGAACGCCTCCGCGATGTGCTCGAGCGCGTCCGGGGTGATCAGCACGGTCTCGGCGACGAGGAGGTCGCGGACCGACAGGTTACCGGCCAGCGTGATACGCACGTCGGGGATGTTGCGAGCGCTCCGCTCGAGCATCGCGTTGTGGGAGCCGAGCACCATCAGCACGCGACGGCCGGCGTCGACCGCGCGCACGAGATCGACGACGGCGCGAGTCCGGGGCGCCTCCAGCTCGAACGAGCTCAGCACCACCACCTGGTTCTCCGCCGCCTTCACGCTGAGCGCGCTGCGCAGTGCCAGGCGGCGCTGCTTGCGCGGCATGCCCTGCCGGTACCCGTGCGGGTGCGGACCGAATACGACCCCGCCACCCGCCCACTGCGGCGCGCGCGTCGAGCCCTGGCGGGCGCGCCCCGTGCCCTTCTGCCGGTACGGCTTGCGCCCACCGCCGCGCACCTCTCCGCGGGTGCGTGTGTCGTGCGTTCCCTGGCGCTGGTTGGCCAGCTGGCGCAGCACGGCCTGGTGCATGACCGCGGTGTTCGGATTGACCGCGAAAACGGAGGTGGGCAGCTCCACCGTGCCGGTGGCGGCGCCGGTGGAATCGACCACGCGCGCGCTGCTCATTGCTTGTCTCCGATGGTCGCCGAGCGGTCGCTGTCGAGCACCAGCACGACGGCGTTGCGATGTCCCGGCACGGCCCCTCTGACCAGGAGCAGGTTGCGCTCGCTGTCAACGCGCACCACCTCGAGGTTGCGGACAGTGGCCTGCTGCGCGCCGAGATGCCCGGCCATGCGCAGGCCGCGAAAGACGCGGGCTGCGTCCCGTGGGTATACGGGCCGCGCTTGAAGTTGTGGCGCTTGTGCGTGCCACTGAAGCCCTTGCCCTGCGTCACGCCGCTCACGTCGATGCGCTGCCCCGACGTGAACATGTCGACGCTGAGCCGCGTGCCCACGCTCACCTCACCGGCGTCACGCAGCTCCATGAGCGTGCTGAGCGGGCCGACACCGGCGCGCTTGAAGTGGCCGAGCATCGGCTTGGTGGTGCGCTTCGGCGAGCGCTCGCCGAAGCCCAGCTGAACGGCGTCGTAGCCGTCGCTCGGCACCGTCTTGCGCTGCACGACGCGGCAGGAATCGGCTTCCAGCACGGTGACCGGCACGGACGTGCCGCGCTCGGTGAACACCTGTGTCATGCCCACCTTGCGGGCGAGGAGGCCCCGGCTCACAGCTTGATCTCGATGTTGACGCCACTGGGGAGGTTGAGCCGCATCAGGGCGTCGACCACCTTGGGGTTGGCGTCCAGGATGTCGAGGATCCGCTTGTGCGTGCGCATCTCGAACTGCTCGCGCGAGTCCTTGTCGATGAACGGCGAGCGCACCACCGTGTATTTGTTGATGGAGGTGGGCAGGGGCACCGGTCCGGCGACGCGCGTGCCGGTGCGCGTGGCCGTCTCCACGATCTTCGACGCGGCCTGGTCCAGGACGCGGTGATCGTAGGCCTTGAGCCGGATGCGGATCTTTTGCGGCATCAGCTCAGTTTATTTCTTCACCGCGCCGGCGCCGACGGTTCGGCCGCCCTCGCGGATTGCGAAGCGCATGCCCTCTTCGACCGCGATGGGGGTGATCAGCTCGATGCCCATCTCGACGTTGTCACCGGGCATGACCATCTCCTGGCCGTCGGGGAGCGCGATGGTACCGGTCACGTCGGTGGTCCGGATGTAGAACTGCGGACGGTAGCCGGTGAAGAAGGGGGTGTGCCGTCCGCCCTCGTCCTTGCTGAGCACGTACACCTGAGCCTTGAACTTGGTGTGCGGCGTGATCGTGCCAGGCTTGGCCAGAACCTGGCCGCGCTCGACATCCTCGCGCTTGACGCCGCGCAGCAGGCAGCCCACGTTCATGCCGGCCTCACCGTTGTCGAGCAGCTTGTGGAACATCTCCACTCCGGTGACCACCGTCTTGGTGGTCTCCTTGATGCCCACGATCTCGACCGCCTCGTTGACCTTGACGAGGCCGCGCTCGATGCGCCCGGTCACGACCGTCCCACGACCCTCGATGGAGAACACGTCCTCGATCGGCATCATGAAGGGCTTGTCGACCGGCCGCTGCGGCACCGGGATGTAGGTGTCGACGCCGTCCATCAGCTTGATGACGCCTTCGCTCGCCTCCTTGTCGCCCTCCAGCGCCTTGAGGGCGCTGACACGCACCACGGGGATGTCGTCGCCGGGGAACTCGTAGCGGCTGAGCAGCTCGCGCACCTCCAGCTCGACCAGCTCCAGCAGCTCCTCGTCGTCCACCGCGTCGACCTTGTTGAGGGCCACCACGATGTAGGGCACGCCGACCTGCCGGGCCAGCAGGACGTGCTCGCGCGTCTGCGGCATCGGGCCGTCGGTTGCCGCCACCACCAGGATCGCTCCGTCCATCTGCGCGGCGCCCGTGATCATGTTCTTGATGTAGTCGGCGTGGCCGGGGCAGTCGACATGCGCGTAATGACGCGCCTTGGTCTCGTACTCGACGTGCGCGGTGGCGATGGTGATGCCGCGCGCCTTCTCCTCGGGCGCGTTGTCGATCTGGTCGAAGGCCACGAAGTTGTTGTCGCCACCGACGGTCTCGGACAGCACCTTGGTGATGGCAGCGGTGAGCGTCGTCTTGCCGTGGTCGATGTGACCGATGGTGCCGACGTTGACGTGTGGCTTGGTGCTGGAGTACTTCTTCTTGCCCATCTGGTCCCCTATGAACCGGCTGTTGTTGTCTTTGCTGTCTTCAACTGTCTAGACCTTCGCCTTGGCGACGAGTTCCTCAGCGAGGCTCTGGGGGAGCTGCTGATAGTGATGGAATTCCATGCTGTAGTTGGCGCGGCCCTGCGTCATGCTGCGCAGGTCGGTGGCGTAGCCGAACATCGTGCTCAACGGCACCTCGGCGTGCACCATCTGGGAGGTCGCCCGCCCCTCCATGCCCAGGATGTGACCGCGCCGGGCGGTGAGGTCGCCCATCACGTCACCCATGAACTCCTCGGGCATCATCACGTCGACGCGCATGATCGGCTCGAGCAGCACCGGTTTGGCCTTGCGCAGCCCGTTCTTGACGCCGATCGACCCGGCGATGGAGAAGGCCTGCTCGCTCGAGTCGACCTCGTGGTACGAGCCGTCGACGAGGGTGGTCTTGACGTCGACGACCGGGAAGCCGGCCAGCACACCGTTGGACAGGGCGTCGGCGATGCCGCGCTCGACCGGCGTGATGTACTCGCGCGGGATGGCGCCGCCGACGATCTTGTTGACGAATTCGAAGCCCTTGCCGGGATTGGGCTCCACCTCGAGCTCCACGTGCCCGTACTGGCCGCGCCCGCCCGACTGACGGATGAAGCGGCCGGTGCCGTGCGCCTTGGCGCTGATCGTCTCCCGGTACGAGACCTGTGGTCTGCCGACATTGGCCTCGACCCTGAACTCGCGGAGCAGGCGGTCGACGATGATCTCCAGGTGCAGCTCGCCCATCCCTGAGATGACCGTCTGGCCGGTCTCCTCGTCCGAACGGACGCGGAACGTGGGGTCCTCCTCGGCCAGCTTCTGCAGGGCGAGCCCCATCTTGTCCTGGTCGGCCTTGCTGCGCGGCTCGACGGCGACGGAGATGACCGGCTCGGGGAACGAGATGCTCTCCAGCACAAGGGGGTGCTTCTCCTCGCAGAGCGTGTCGCCGGTGGAGGTCTTGCGCAGGCCGATGGCGGCGGCGATGTCGCCGGCGCGGACCTCCTCGATCTCCTCGCGGTGATTGGCGTGCATCTGCAGGAGCCTGCCCACGCGCTCGCGCTCGTCCTTGGTGGCGTTGTACACGTACGAGCCGCTGCGCAGGACGCCGCTGTAGACGCGGAAGAAGGTCAGCTTGCCCACGAATGGGTCGGTGGCGATCTTGAAGGCGAGCGCGGCAAAGGGCTCGTCGTCGCTGACGGCACGCACAGCGGGCTCGTCGGCGCCGGGCTGCTTGCCCTGCACCGCCGGCCGGTCCAGCGGCGACGGCAGGAAATCGACCACGGCGTCAAGCATCGGCTGCACACCCTTGTTCTTGAGGGCGGCGCCGCAGAGCACCGGGACGATCTGCGTCTTCACCGTGCCGGCGCGGAGCCCGCGGATGATGTCGTCGTGCGTGAGCGTCTCGCCGTCGAGGTACTTGATCATCAGCTCGTCGTCGGACTCGGCGACGGCTTCGAGGAGCTCGTGGCGATGCCGGGCCACCAGGTCGCGGAGCCCCTCGGGGATCTCGGACCGCTTGAAGCTGGTGCCGAGGTCGTCGGTGTAGATGATCGACTCCTCGTTGATCACGTCGACCATGCCCTTGAAGTCCGCCTCGGCGCCGATGGGGATCTGGATCGGCAGCGCCTTGGCGCCCAGCCGGTCCTTGATCGACTCCACCGCCGCGAAGAAGTCGGCTCCGACTCGGTCCATCTTGTTGATGAAGCAGATGCGGGGCACGTCGTAGCGGTCCGCCTGGCGCCAGACGGTCTCGGACTGCGGCTCGACGCCGGCCACGGCGTCGAAGACGGCGACCGCCCCATCGAGCACCCGCAGGCTGCGCTCCACCTCGACCGTGAAGTCCACGTGCCCGGGCGTGTCGATGATGTTGATCCGATGGCCGCGCCATTCCGCAGCCGTGGCGGCTGAGGTGATGGTGATGCCCCGCTCCTGCTCCTGGACCATCCAGTCCATGGTGGCGGCGCCTTCATGCACCTCCCCCATGCGGTGGATGCGCCCTGTGTAGAAGAGGACGCGCTCGGTCGTCGTGGTCTTGCCCGCGTCGATGNCGGAAACGCACGAGTGCGCACGACGGCGACACTCACATCCATACCGGAAGTGGGAGAAGGCCTTGTTCGATTCGGCCATCTTGTGGGTGTCTTCCTTGCGCTTGATCGACGCCCCCACCCCGTTGGCGGCGTCCATGAGCTCGGCGGCGAGCTTCTCGGACATACTCCGCCCGGAGCGGCCCCGCGCGTAACGGATGATCCAGCGCCGCGCCAGCGCCTGACGGCGATCGTGCCGGATCTCGACCGGCACCTGGTAGGTCGCCCCGCCTACGCGCTTGGGCTTGACCTCGAGGATGGGCGTGACGTTGCGCATCGCCTGGTCGAAGATGTCCAGCGGCTCCTTGCGCGAGGAGCGCCGGATCTTTTCGAATGCCTCATAGACGATCCCCTCGGCCAGGCTCTTCTTGCCCTTGAGCATGAGGCAGTTGACGAACTTGGCCAGTCCCACGTTGGCGTATATGGGATCGGGCAGGATGGTGCGTTTGGTGACGCGGGCTCGGCGCGGCATGGCTCAGGAGGTCTTCTCGCGCTTGGCGCCGTACTTGCTGCGTCCCTGCTTGCGGTTCTTGGTGCCGGCCGTGTCGAGGGTGCCGCGGATGACGTGATAGCGCACGCCGGGCAGGTCCTTGACGCGGCCGCCCCGGATGAGCACCACCGAGTGCTCCTGCAGGTTATGGCCGATGCCGGGGATGTAGGCGGTGACCTCGACCTTGGTGGTGAGGCGGACGCGAGCCACCTTGCGCAGCGCCGAGTTCGGCTTCTTGGGCGTCGTCGTGTACACGCGGACGCAGACGCCGCGGCGCTGGGGCGATCCCCGGAGCGCCGGCGCCTTGGTCTTCCGCACTGGCGACGAGCGGCCCTTGCGGACCAGCTGCTGAATGGTGGGCACGTGATGTCCGTCTTGTAGAACTGCGCACTGCCACGAAACAGCGCGCGCGAATACAAAGTACGCTCGTGGCGCGAGTGCGAATCCTAGCAGCCGACCATGCCGGCGTCAAACCGACTCCGCGCAAGAATTGGGATGTTCGACGCGTTCATTCGGAGGCGGGCGGGCAACTGGTCATGGAGGGAGCCACCGATGCGACGCTTCTTGGTGTTTGCCGCCGGCCTGTTGTTTGGCGCCAATGCGCTGGCCTGGGGGCTTGCGGCCGGGGCCAGCCAGCCGGCTGCAGCCGTGCAGCGGGCGGACTGCGCCGGGGCCGTGGAAGCCGGCTACGCCCGGTGCTTCGCCCAGTACCGCGACGCCGCCAGTTCTCCCTCGGGCTACAACCCCGCTGACCTGCTCTCCGCGTACAGGCTCGGCGGCGGCGGCTCGGGCCAGACCGTCGCCATCGTCGACGCGTACGACGACCCCAACGCCGAGTCGGATCTGGCGGTCTACCGCTCCACCTTCGGGCTGCCCCCTTGCACCACGGGCAACGGCTGCTTCCGCAAGGTCAATCAGAGCGGACAGCAGGGCTCATACCCGCGGAGCAACAAGGGCTGGGCCGAGGAGATCTCGCTCGACCTCGACATGGTCTCGGCGATCTGCCCCAGCTGCCACATCCTGCTCGTCGAGGCCAAGACCAACTCGCTGGCGAACCTGGGCAAGGCGGTCAGCGAGGCGGCAAGCCTGGGTGCGACCGAGATCAGCAACAGCTACGGCGGGGCCGAGTTCTCGTCGGAGGCGTCCGATTCCGACTACCACCACGCGGGGATCGCGATCACAGCGAGCTCGGGTGACAGCGGGTACGGCGTCCAGTTCCCCGCCGCCTCATCCTTCGTGACCGCCGTGGGCGGGACCTCGCTGCGGCGCGCCGCCACCACGCGTGGCTGGAGCGAGACGGTCTGGAGCGGAGCCGGCAGCGGTTGCAGCGCGTACGTGACCAAGCCCAGCTGGCAGACCGATTCCGGCTGCACCATGCGCACCGTGGCCGATGTCGCCGCGGTCGCCGACCCGAGCACCGGCGTCTCCGTGTACGACACGTTCCACGTGGGCGGCTGGCTCGTCTTCGGTGGCACCAGCGTGGCCTCGCCGATCGTCGCCGCCGTCTACGCACTTGCCGGCAACGCCGCATCGGTGAGCTCGGGCTCATACTCGTACAGCCACACCGCGTCGCTCTTCGACGTCACCTCGGGCAGCAACGGCTCGTGTGGGGGCAGCTACCTGTGCACCGGCAAATCCGGCTACGACGGACCCACGGGCAACGGCACCCCCAACGGCACCGGAGGGTTCTGACCGCCAGCGCGTCCTCGTGATATCGTTCGGCGCTCGCGAGTCGCCCCGCGGCTCGCACGCCGAAGACCGCAGGCGTGGCGACCATCCGCCGCTCAATCTCCTGCGTAGGTGAGGATTCGATGGCAACTGGCACCGATGACGCCCCGCCCGTCCGGGCCGGGACACGCAAGCACGAGGCGGTCGCGCGTCTGACGGATCAGCTGTCGCGGGCGACCTCGGCCGTGGTGACCGACTACCGGGGGCTGACCGTGAAGCAGCTCGAGGATCTCCGCCGCCGCCTGCGCGCCGAGGGAATCGAGTACGTGGTGGTGAAGAACACGCTGGCCCGCCGTGCCGCCGAGGCCGCCGGAGCCACCGGGTTTGCCGGCGTGCTCACCGGGCCGGTCGGGCTCGCCATCGGCTACGCGGAGCTGGCCGCCCCCGCCCGGATCCTCAACGAGTTCTTCCGGGCCACCCGGCAGCTGCCGATGGTCGCCGCCCTGGTGGAGGGGCAGATCCTGGACGCGGCCGGCACGCGCACCCTGGCCGAGCTGCCCTCGCGGGACGTGCTGCTTGCCCGCCTGGCGGGAGCGCTGCTGGGCCCGCTGGCGTCCCTGGCAGGGGCGCTGGACTCGACCCTGTCCACGTTCGCCGCAACCCTCGACGCCTACCGCGTGAAGCTGGAAGCGGCCTGACCCACCACGAAACGCAAAGAATTAGAAAGAATTAAGAGGAGAGACAACGATGGCCACCAAGACGCTCACCCCAGAGGACTTCGTCGATGCACTGCAGAGCTGGACGGTGCTCGACGTGGTCAATGCCGTCAAGCTCATGGAGGAGAAGCTCGGCATCAAGGCGGCAGCACCCGTGGCGGTGGCAGCCCCCGCCGCAGGCGGTGGCGCTGCCGAGGCGCCCGCCGAGGAGCAGACCGAGTTCACGGTCATCCTCACCGGGCCCGGCGACGCCAAGATCAACGTCATCAAGGCCGTGCGCGAGATCACCGGGCTGGGGCTCAAGGAGGCCAAGGACCTGGTGGACGCCGCGCCCAAGCCCGTGCGAGAGGCGGTGCCGAAGGCTGAGGCAGACAGCGTCAAGGCCAAGCTGGAGGAAGCGGGCGCGAGCGTCGAAGTCAAGTAGGCGCGCGAGGGGCGGGAGGCGGCGCGGCCCGAGCCGGACCACGCGGTCGGAGCCCCGCTGGGGCCCCGCCGCTGACTCTCACCTCGCCCTGCGCTCCCACTGCGTTCCGGCTCGGCTCCGAGACGATCCGGCTCAGACCGCGCCGCCTCCCGCCCTTACCTGCCCGTGCCCGCCCCTCCGCGCTGTTGCACGCGCTTGGCGAAATACAACCCTGGAACGCGTCAAACAACCGGAAGGCTGCATGAAGCGGCGGCTGGGCCCAGATTTGCTACGATACGTGATTGTGCCCGTCGCCGCGCGCGCCCGCGCGCATTCCTTTCCGGGGGAACTCTAGCATATGGTGCTGCCTGCTACCAGTCTCGCCACTCGTATGTCATACGGCCGCATTGCGGACAAGCTCGAGGTCGGCAATCTCATCCAGACCCAGCTTGACTCATTCGAGTGGTTCAAACGAGAGGGTCTTCGCGAGCTCTTCAACGAAATCAATCCCATAACCGATTACACGGGAAAGAACTACGAGCTGCGCTTCCTGGACTACGAGTTCGGGGAGCCCAAGTACGACGAGGAGGAGTGCCGGCAGCGGGACATGACCTTCTCGGCCCCCCTGCGGATCAACACCCGCCTGCACATCAAGACGGGTGAGAACGCGGGCGAGATCAAGGAGGCCGAGGTCTTCATGGGCGACTTCGCCATGATGACCAAGGAGGGCACCTTCATCATCAACGGCACCGAACGGGTGGTCGTCTCCCAGCTGGTGCGGTCGCCGGGCGTGTACTTCACCGCAGCCGAGGACCGCACCACCGGCCGCCTGCTGTACGCGGCCAAGCTCATTCCCAACCGGGGCGCCTGGCTCGAGATCGAGACCTCCAGCAAGGACGTGCTCACCGTGAAGATCGACCGCAAGCGCAAGGTGCCGGTCACCACGCTCGTGCGCGCGCTCGGCTACGCGACCAACGAGGACATTCGCGCCTTCTTCACCGAGGTCGACAACGACCCCGAGCACCAGTACATCGCGGCCACGCTCGACAAGGACTCGAGCACGTCCGTCGAGGAGGCGCTGGTCGAGCTCTACCGCAAGATCCGCCCGGGCGACCCGCCCACGGTGGAGAACGCGCGCAACCTGCTCACCTCGCTCTTCTTCAACGGCCGCCGCTTCGACCTCTCCAAGGTCGGCCGCTTCAAGCTCGACAAGAACCTCGGCATCAGCGAGGAAGAGGCCCGCGAGCGCGCCGGCGACAAGGAGCGCCGAGTTCTGGACAACCAGGACTTCATCTCGATCATCACCAAGCTGATCAGGCTCAACAACGGGGATGGCGAGCCCGACGACATCGACCATCTCGGCAATCGCCGGGTGCGCGCGGTGGGTGAGCTGCTGCAGAACCAGTTCCGCATGGGTCTCATCCGCATGGAGCGGATCATCAAGGAGCGCATGACCATCTCCGACGCGGCGACGGTCACCGCGGCGAGCTTGATCAACGCCCGCCCGGTGGTGGCGGCGATCAAGGAGTTCTTCGGCAGCAGCCAGCTCTCGCAGTTCATGGACCAGACCAACCCGCTGGCGGAGCTGACGCACAAGCGGCGCCTGTCCGCGCTGGGGCCGGGCGGCCTGTCCCGCGAGCGCGCCGGTTTCGACGTCCGCGACGTGCACCAGAGCCACTACGGGCGCATCTGCCCCATCGAAACCCCGGAGGGGCCGAACATCGGCCTGATCGGCTCGCTGGCCACCTTCGCGCGCGTTAACGAGTTCGGCTTCATCGAGACGCCGTTCCGGCGCGTGTATCAGAACAACGGCAAGACCCGGGTCAGCGACGAGACGCGCCCATCGATGAGAAGGGCAACTTCGCCGTGCCGCATGTTGCCTGCCGGACCCGGCACACGTTCAAGGACCTGCCGGTGACCGAGGTCGACTTCATGGACGTATCGCCGAAGCAGACCGTCAGCGTCGCCACCGCGCTCATCCCCTTCCTCGAGCACGACGACGCCAACCGCGCGCTGATGGGATCCAACATGCAGCGCCAGGCGGTGCCACTGCTGGTCACCGAACCGCCCATCGTCGGCACGGGCATGGAGACGCACGCAGCGCGCAACTCAGGCGAGATGGTGCTGGCACGCAAGGCGGGCACCGTGGTCGGCGTCTCCTGGGCGGAGCCGCCGGACAGCGATCGCTCGGTCGAGAAGATCCGCAGCGGGCAGGACTTCGGCATCGGCATCCTGGTGCGTCCTGACGACGGCGGCCCGGACCAGTGGTACGGCGTGCACAAATTCGTGCGCAGCAACCAGGGAACGTGTCTCAGCCAGCGCATCGTGGTGGGCACCGGCGACCACGTGGCGCCAGGCGACCTGCTCGCCGACGGTCCGTCGACGAGCGGCGGCGAGCTCGCCCTGGGGCGCAACGTGCTCGTCGCCTTCATGCCCTGGGAGGGGTACAACTTCGAGGACGCCATCCTCATCAGCGAGTCGGTGGTCCGCGACGACAAGTACACCTCGATCCACATCGAGGAGTTCGAGATCGAAGCGCGCGACACCAAGCTGGGCGCTGAGGAGATCACACGCGACCTGCCCAACATCGCCGAGGAATCACTGAAGAACCTCAACGAGCGCGGCATCGTCTACGTCGGCGCCGAGGTGCACCCCGGTGACATCCTGGTGGGCAAGATCACGCCCAAGGGCGAGTCCGAGCTCAGCGCCGAGGAACGCCTGCTGCGCGCCATCTTCGGTGAGAAGGCGCGTGAGGTTCGCGATTCGTCGCTGCGTGTCCCGCACGGCGAGCGAGGCACCGTGGTCGACGTCAAGATCTTCAGCCGCGAAAGCGGCCACGAATTGCCGCCGGGCGTCAACGAGCTGGTGCGCGTGTACGTCGCCCAGAAGCGAAAGATCAGCCAGGGCGACAAGATGGCCGGCCGGCACGGCAACAAGGGTGTCATCGCACGCATCCTGCCCATCGAGGACCTCCCGTACCTGCCCGACGGCACGCCGGTCGAGATCGTGCTCAACCCGCTGGGCGTGCCCAGCCGCATGAACCTCGGCCAGGTGCTGGAGACGCACCTCGGTTACGCGGCGCATGCGCTCGGCCTCTGGGTGGCGTCACCGGTGTTCGATGGAGCACCCGAGGAGCTCATCGAGGAAGAGTTGGAGCGCGCCGGTCTGCCCCGCAGCGGCAAACAGCTGCTGCGTGACGGCCGCACCGGCGAGTATTTCGACCGCGCCATCACCGTCGGCTACATCTACATGATGAAGCTGGCGCACCTCGTCGAGGACAAGATCCACGCGCGCAGCACGGGCCCCTACTCGCTGGTGACGCAGCAGCCGCTGGGCGGCAAGGCGCAGTTCGGCGGCCAGCGGTTCGGTGAGATGGAGGTGTGGGCGCTCGAGGCGTATGGCGCCAGCCACATCCTGCAGGAGATCCTCACCGTCAAGAGCGATGACATCGTCGGCCGCGTCAAGGCATACGAGGCCATCGTCAAGGGCGAGAACACGCTGGAGGCGGGCATTCCGGAGTCGTTCCGCGTGCTCGTCAAGGAGCTCGAGGGCCTCGCGCTCGGCGTGGAGATCCAGTCCGACGACGAGCATCAGATCGTCCTCGGCGAGGAGGACATCCCCGACATTCCACTCGATCTCGGCATCCACCTGGAGCGCGACGAGCGAGACGATGTTGACGAAGTGCGCTAGTAAGGAAAACCATGCTGAAGCTTGAGAATTTCGACGCGCTGCGGCTGTCCATCGCCAGCCCGGAGATGATCCTCTCCTGGTCGCACGGCGAAGTCACCAAGCCGGAGACGATCAACTACCGCACGCTCAAGCCGGAACGCGACGGACTCTTCTGCGAGAAGATCTTCGGTCCCACCAAGGACTGGGAATGCCACTGCGGCAAGTACAAGCGCTACCGCTACAAGGGCATCATCTGCGACAAGTGCGGCGTCGAGGTGACCCGCGCCAAGGTGCGCCGCGAGCGCATGGGCCATATCAAGCTGGCCTCGCCCGTGTCGCACGTCTGGTACTTCAAGGGCATCCCGTCGCGCATGGGACTGCTGCTCGACATGAGCCCGCGAAATCTCGAGAAGGTCCTGTATTTCGCCAACTACATCGTCACCTCCATCGACGAGAAGGCTCGAGCCGAGCTGGTCGCCAAGCTCGACCCGGACACCGACGAGCGCGTGGTCGCGCTCAAGGAGCGCATCGCGTCGGGTCAGACCGAGGCGCGCCCCGAGCTGGAGACACGCATCGCCGAGCGCGAGCAGCAGCTCGTCGAGGAGCGCGAACGCCTGCAGGCCGAGCAGGAGCGGCGCATCAGCACGCTTCGCGAGTCGGCCGCAGACCTCGATGAACGCATCCGCGAGGCCAAGGGTCGCAAGGCGCCGGCCAGCTTCACGCTCAACGATTCGGTGGTCACCGAGGTGATCGCGAAGAAAGGCACCCAGCTCGACGACGACCTGGCCGACAGCGTGCAGCGCCGCGCTCAGGAGCGCGAGCAGGAGATCATCGACAGCACCGCGCAGCGCGCTCAGGACGCCGAGGACACCACCGGCGCCGAGCTCGCCCAGCTTCGCGCCGAGGTGGAAGGCCGCCGCGCCGAGACCGAGTTCTCGGCACAGGACGAGCTGACCAACCTGCGCGCCGAGGTGCAGAAGCAGCGCGAGGAGCTCGAGAGCCTCGCCGTCAGAACCCTGCTCACCGACGTCGACTACCGTGCCCATGTCGAGAAGTTCGGCCGCGTGTTCAAGGCCGGCATCGGCGCCGCCGCGGTGCGCGAGCTGCTGCAGCAGATCGACCTCGCCGAGGAGGCGCTGCGCCTGCGCGAGGACTCCAAGTCAACGAGCGGGCAGCGCCGCCAGAAGGCCATCAAGCGCCTGCGCGTCGTCGAGGCCTTCCGCAAGTCGAGCACGTCGCCGGCGTGGATGATCCTCGAAATCCTGCCCGTGATCCCGCCCGAGCTGCGTCCGATGGTGCAGCTCGATGGAGGCCGCTTCGCCACCAGCGATCTCAACGACCTCTACCGCCGCGTCATCAACCGCAACAACCGCCTGAAGCGGCTGCTCGAGCTTGGCGCGCCGGAGATCATCGTGCGCAACGAGAAGCGCATGCTCCAGGAGGCGGTCGACGCGCTCATCGACAACGGGCGGCGCGGCCGCGCCATCACGGGCACCGGGAACCGCAAGCTGAAGTCGCTGAGCGACATGCTCAAGGGCAAGCAGGGACGGTTCCGTCAGAACCTGCTCGGCAAGCGCGTCGACTACAGCGGCCGGTCGGTGATCGTCGTCGGTCCCGAGCTGCGCCTGCACGAATGCGGACTGCCCAAGAAGATGGCCCTCGAGCTCTTCAAGCCCTTCGTCATGCGCGAGCTGGTCTCGCAGAACATCACGCAGAACATCAAGAGCGCCAAGCGCATGGTCGAGCGGGTGCGCCCCGAGGTCTGGGACGTGCTCGACCAGGTGATCAAGGAGCACCCGGTGCTGCTCAACCGCGCGCCGACGCTGCACCGGCTCGGCATCCAGGCGTTCATGCCCGTCCTGATCGAGGGCCAGGCCATCCAGATCCATCCCCTGGTCTGCAAGGCGTTCAACGCCGACTTCGACGGCGACCAGATGGCCGTGCACGTCCCGCTCTTCAGCGGCGCCGTGGCCGAGGCCAAGAACCTGATGATGTCGTCGAACAACATCCTCAGCGCGTCCAACGGCAGCCCTGTGGTGGCACCACACCAGGACATCGTTCTCGGCACCTACTACCTCACCCAGGAGAACGACCCCGCCCTGGAGAAGGCGGGCCCGGACGCGCAGCTTCACGCCTTCGCTTCCACCGATGAGGCGCTGCTCGCTTTCGAGCACGGTGCGGCGGATCTGCACCAGCGCGTTCGCGTGCGCGTACCGCGGCGAAAGCTGTACGCGCATCGTGCCTCGGAGCCGAAGCCCGAGGGAACCGAGATCATCGTCACCACCATCGGTCGCGTCATCTTCAACGACATCCTGCCCCTCGGCGAGACCGGCGTGGACAACGACCTGCCCAGCATGGCATTTCGCAACGAAGTCCTCGACCTTCGCAAGCTGACGCGGCTGGTCAAGGAGTGCTACGACGTGCACGGCTCGGAAGTGACCGCACAGATTGTCAACAAGATCAAGCGGCTTGGTTTCCATTACGCCACCCGGGCCGGTGTGACGGTTGCGGCGATGGACATCAAGACCCCCGAGCGGAAGACCGAGATCGTCGCCAAGGCCGAAAAAGCCGTTGAGGAAGTCGACCTGCAGTACCGCCGCGGTCTGATCACCGACGACGAGCGCTACCTGAAGACCGTCGAGATCTGGACCGATGCGACTGACGAGGTCACCACGCTGACCATGGGCTCGTTCGATCGGTTCCACTCGGTGCTGATGATGTCGCAGTCGGGAGCGCGCGGCTCCACGCAGCAGATCCGTCAGCTCGCCGGCATGCGCGGCCTGATGGCCGACCCGACCGGGCGCATCATCGACCTGCCCATCAAGGCGAACTTCTCGGAAGGCCTGACCGTGCTCGAGTACTTCATCTCCACGCACGGTGCGCGCAAGGGCCTGGCTGATACCGCGCTGCGCACGGCGGACTCGGGCTACCTGACGCGGCGACTCGTCGACGTCGCCCAGGACGTGATCGTGCGCATCGAGGACTGCGAGACCACAGCGGGCATCTGGGTCGACCTGGAGGATCGCGAGCTCAAGGAGCAGAAGGCCGAGGAGCGCGTCATCGACCGCTACCAGGGCCGGATCGCCGCCTCGGACATCGCCATCGGCGATGAGACGGTGGTTGTCTCGGGCACCGAGATCCACGATGAGGCCGCCCGGCGCATCTTCGAGGAACGCGCGCAGATTCACCGCGTGAAGGTGCGCAGCATCATGACGTGCAAGGCGCGCGAGGGCGTGTGCCGGCTGTGCTACGGGCGCAACCTGGCGACAGGGCGTCTGGTGGAGATCGGCGAGGCGGTGGGCGTCATCGCGGCACAGTCCATCGGCGAGCCGGGAACGCAGCTGACCATGCGCACCTTCCACACCGGTGGTGTGGCCACCGGCGGCTCCGACATCACGCAGGGACTCCCGCGTGTCGAGGAGCTGTTCGAGGCTCGCATCCCGAAAGGCAAGGCGCTCATCAGCGACATCGACGGCGAGGTCGAGCTGATCCGCGGCGAGAACCGCTCGCTGAAGGTGAAGGTGAGCTCGCGCGATGTCTTCGACACCAGCTACGTCATCCCGCCCAAGCACGCGACCATGGTCGAGGACGGCCAGGACATCGGCGAGGGCGCGGAGCTGTTCCGAGGCGTCGACGGGTCGGGCAACGAGGTGTCCACGCGCGCCAAGTACGCGGGACGGGTCAAGGTCGAACGCAAGGAGCTCGTCGTGCGCACAACCGACGAGGACTCGCACGAATACGCGATCCCCCTGTCGGCGCAGGTTGTCGTGCGCGACGGCGACCATGTGCATGCGGGCGACAAGGTCACTGAGGGCTCGATCAGCCCGCAGGAGCTGCTCCAGGTGCGCGGCCGCGACGACGTGCAGAACTATCTCGTCCGCGAGGTGCAGCGCGTCTATCGCAGCCAGGGTGTCGATATCAACGACAAGCACATCGAGGTCATCGTCCGGCAGATGATGCGCAAGGTCCGCGTCGACAACGCGGGCGACACCGACCTGCTCCCCGGCGAGATCGTCTCGCAGTTCGAGTGGGAGGAGGCGAATGCCAAGGCGCTCAGCGAGGGCGGCGAACCCGCGATCGCGCAGACCGTGCTGCTCGGACTGATCAAGGCGGCGTTGAACACGGCGTCGTGGCTGTCGGCCGCCTCGTTCCAGGAGACGACGCGCGTGCTCACTGAGGCGGCGATCTCCGGCAAGGTCGACAAGCTGCGCGGCCTCAAGGAGAACGTGATCATCGGCAAGCTGATCCCGGCCGGCACCGGCCTCGACTACTACCAGAAGCTTCGCGAGGAGGCCGTACGCCTCTACGAGGAGGAGGAGGCCGCGGTTGCCGCCGCCGGCGGACTCTCCGGCGACGGCGAGCTCAGCGGCTTCGGTGCACCGGAGCTGGAGCCCGAGCTGGAGCCCGAGCCGGCACCCGAACCAACGGCGTGACGATGGAGCGCCCGGCGGGCGCTCCATCTCCCGACCACCGGACGGCGCACACTCGAGCCGGATGAGCGATCAGCGTCCGGACTGGCTGTTCGTCGACGGCTCCAGCTTCATCTTTCGCGCCTTTCACGGCGTGCCGCGCAGCGTGCGCGCGCCCGACGGCCACCTGGTCAACGCGGTGCGCGGATTCATGGAGACCCTGGTGCGGCTGATCGGCGACCGCCGTCCCCGACGCGTCGCCGTCGCCGACGACGCCGACTGGCGGCCCGCCTGGCGCGTCGAGCTCATCCCTGGGTACAAGGCGCATCGAACCGCCGAGCCGGTCCCGCCTGAGCTGGAACCGCAGATGCCGATCGTTCGCGAGTTCCTCGCGGCCATCGGCGTCGATTTCGTCGGTGTCCCCGGGTACGAAGCCGAGGATGTGATCGCCGCATGGACCAGCAACGACCCCGGCACCATGGAGATCGCCAGCGGGGACCGCGATCTCTTCGCCCTGGTCGAGGATCCCCGGGTCCGCGTGCTCTACCCGGAGCGAGCCGGCCTCGCAGTGGTCGATGAGGCGGACGTCAGCCGCCGCTACGGGATTCCGGGACGCAGCTATGCCGATTTCGCGATCCTGCGGGGCGACCCCTCCGACGGTCTTCCCGGCCTCAAGGGGGTCGGCGCGGTGGCCGCTGCGGCGCTGGTCCGAGCCCACGGGGGGGTCCCCGGTGTCATCCGCGACGCGCGGCTCAGCGACTCCGACCGCGACTACCTCGCCCGGGCGCTGCAGGTGGTGACGCCGGCGCGGCAGCTGAACGTTGCGCTGCCCAGCGGCCGGCGGCATGCCTATCCGGCCGACCGCGCGGCGCTCCACAGGCTTGGTGAGGTCCACGGGGTCTCGGCGACCGCCGATCGACTGGTGCACGCGCTGGCCGCCACGGTGGCCGCCGGCGACTCAGACGCCTGACCGTTACCGCTTCGTGGCCGACAGCCGGCGGCCCTCGCCCTACGCTTGCTGCCGATGTTTCTCGCCGCTGCATCCAGCCAGCATTCCCATGCCGCGCAGACCGGCGGAGGCCTGGGCACCGAGCTCGTTTATCTCGTCGCCATCGCCGCCCTGGTGTTGTGGGTCGTGCTGTACCTCATCTATCGAGTCGTGATGACCGGGCGCAAGGACTTCGGCATGCCGGTGCGCCGGCGCCTCCTGGCCATCCACCTGCGGGTAGACCGCGACCAGAGCGCGGACGTGCCCTTCTGGTGGACAGACCTGCAGATCCAGCGGGCGGTCCGGGCGCACTGGCGCCAGACCCTCCGCTCCCCCTTCGCACCCGGCTCCGAGGCGCACCCGGCGTCATAGGCGCGCCTGGCGCCGACACGAACTGGTAACGGCCGTCGCCAAACGCGCACAAGTGCGGCAGCATTGTCCGTTGGCGCCAAGCGCACCCACATGCGTGACAGAACGTCTATCGAGGGGGCTTTCGCGGAGGGTTCTTTGGCCGAGGTTCTGGTCGCTGATGACGATGCACTGACGCGGCGATTCATCCAGGACGCGGTACAGGTGGGCGGGCACACAGTGACCACGGCGTCGGATGGGATCGACGCGATCATTCGGATCAACTCCCCCGGATGCTTCGATCTGGTGGTGACCGACTACACCATGCCGCGGGCGAACGGCATCGAGGTGATCGCGCACGCCCAGCGCGTCGACCCCATGCTCCCCTGCATCGTGGTGACTGCCTTCCGCGACCTCGACCTGGCCATGAAGGCCATGCAAGCGGGCGCCGTCGCCTTCCTGCCCAAGCCGTTCAAAGCCGATCACCTGCTGACCATCGTCGCCCGCGCCCTGGAGCGGCGCGAGCTCGCCGCCGAGGCGCTGCGGTTGCGCCTCCTGGCACCCATGCTCGAGCGCTTCACCATGGTGCTCGCCAACACGCTGGAGTCCAAGGACGTGGGCACGCAGCGCCACGCCAA
>VBJV01000113.1 GCA_005879785.1 Chloroflexota bacterium | reverse complement strand
TTGTATTCCGCGAACTCCTCGTGACGGAACGTCAACCCCGGCGGATCGAACGCGGCGATGGCATACGCGGGGCGGTGTTCGTTGAGCGCCTTGAACAGCATCGACGTGAACCCATACGCGGCGTTGGTCATCTCGCCCCGGCTGTTGCTCAGCGCTGGCATCGCATAGAAGGCGCGATAGACGAGGTTGTGCCCGTCGATGAGCAGCAGGGTTTCGGGGGCCATCGAGAAGCTATGGTAGCGAGGAGCGATGACCACCACGATGGACCCAGCGGGGGGCTCGGATCAGCCGGCCGTACTCGAGCTCCACCGCGCCGATGTCGGTTTCTCCGCGGCGCATTTTGGTGTCGTTGACGGCCGATCGGAGCGCCTGCATGGTCACAACTATCGGGTCTCGCTGCGCGCTCACGGCATGGTGAGCGCTGATGGCACCGTGGTCGACTTCAAGACGCTGAAGCAAGCGCTGGGCGCCGAGTGCGCCCTGCTCGACGAACGCATGCTGCTACCAACACGCAGCGAGACGGTCATCGTGGAAGCGAACGCTGATGAGGTGCAGGCTCGCCACGGCAATCGCAGGTTCAGCTTCCCGCGCGGCGACGTGCAGCTCTTGCCTGTGACGAACACCACCTGCGAGTGCCTGGCCGCGCACCTGCTCAAGTCCGTGCGTGCAAGGCTCGGACCATTGCCGATCCGCCTCGAACTGACCGTCGAAGAGGCCCCCGGGCAGGGCGCGACGGTCGCCGAGTTGCCGCGCTCGGGCAGCGCTATCATCGATTCATGAGCGACCTGGTCGAGATGACCGTGGACAGCATCCGGGTGCACATGCCCACCGGGCAGCACGTGGTGATCCTCAAGGAAAAGTCCGCTGAGCGATATCTGCCCATCTGGATCGGGATCAACGAGGCCAACGCCATCGCGTTGAAGATCACCGGCATCACTCCGGAACGGCCGATCACTCACGACCTGCTCGCCAACGTGCTCAGCGCGGTCGACGTCGTTGTGGACCGCATCGTGGTCACGTCGCTGAACAATGAGGTGTTTTACGCGCGCATCATGGCCAGCGTGGATGGGCGCTCCCTGGAGATCGACTCCCGGCCCTCGGACGCGATCGCTGTGGCGGTGCGGCTGGGCGCCGGCATTTTCGTGGCCGGCGAGGTGCTCGAGAAGGCGGGCGTGCTGCCCGAGGCAGAGCGTGAAGGTGAGGGCGGCGAGACCGACGCCGAGAGCGAGGAGCGGCTGGCCAAGATCCGCGACTGGGTGAACGAGCTCAACCTTCCCGACCTTGGGACCGGCTCGTCGGGGAGCTGATCCGGCGCGCGCCGCGCAGGCCTCAGCCGAGGATCGACCAGAAACCCGGGTCTTCGAAGCCGAGCCGCCAGGCGGCGACCCCGGCCAGCCCATGGGCTCCGACCAGCGCGAGCTTGCGAGTGAGGCTGTCGGCGTCGTCGAAGTAGCTGATGGTGGTGCCGTCAGGGGAGACGATGGACGGGGTGGCTGCCGCGAAGTCGTAGTCGACGCGGGCACCGGCGGTGGCGAGACCGCCGGACACCGCTTCAGCGAACGACGTCGCTGCCCCGACCCCGTTCCGCCAGCTTCGCGCGTACAGCGGGATGCCCAGCAGCGTGTGCGCGGGGTTGAGCTCAGGGAGCGTGCCGGCCAGCTGCGCGCCATCCCAATCGAGGCCGGCAACCGGGCCAGGCGCAGTGCCATCGGCGTGCTCGTCGTAGGCCATGAGATCGACGAAGTCCGCAGCTTGAGCGATCGCGGAGACGTCATACGCGGCGGAGTACTGGTTGACGCCCGAGCCGTCGTGCGGCACCACGTCGACCATCAGTTGGGCCCCATGCTGGTGCAGCGCTGCCGCCAGCGCCACGACGAACGCGCTGAAGGCGTCCTTGTCGGTCGCCGCCATGCCCTCGAAGTCGAGGTTGATGCCGCGGTAACCCGCTGACGCCTGCGCCGCCACCATCGCGCCGATCAGCCGCGAACCCGCGGCCGCGTCGTGGAGCAGCGCGGTCGACGCCGCAGGATCGGCGGCATCGTTGGCCAGCGACGGCCACAGCGGGACGCCGGCCGCACCGGCTCGCTCCACCGCCACCGGGTCGGGAGCACCGGCGACAGATCCGTCAGCCTGGGCCACCCAGCCGGTGGGACACAGCGCGTGAATGCGACCGGCATGGGCGGCCAGGGACGTGTTCGAAGCCGGGGTATCGACCACGAACGCCGTCAACGCCACGGGACCTGGCGGCGCGGCCGTGGGAATCGTGACCCGGCGCAGCGTCCCGCGCTGCAGGTGGCTCAAGTCGAGGTGCACGGCCGCAGCGAGGTGTGATCCCCGATCGGTCGGGACGGTCGCCGGAAGGTCGACCGCGGACGGCGGCGCTGCCGGCCAGGTCACGCGGACGTGGGTCGCGTCGACCCATGCTTCCTGGGCACCGGGGAGCGCGGCGGCGATCGCCGCCTGCGAGGGAGCGCCCGCGAAGACTCCGTCCACCACCAGCCCGGCTGTCGGATCGACATGCGCCGCCAGCATGGCCGCGGTCGGTGCGATGACCTTGAAGTCGATGTTCATCCCGGCCCGTCCCGCGACCGCCACCGCCAGGTGATGCGCCGAGCCGAGCCCGAGCGGCGGGACCGTGGCGGTCAGGTCGCCACGCGTCGGATGGAGCCTCAGGACGGAGCCGTCAAGGGTGCTGCGCACGTCCTGGCTGCGCAGCGCCGCCCCCGCGTGGATGCGCAGATCGAGCGTGGGCGGAGCGTCCGCCGAGCCGGAGACCAGCGCGCGGCCACTCGAGGTGACGGTGACGAAGCCGTAGTTGGGCGGCATGCTGAGGTCCGGGAAGCTGCACGAGCAGACCCACAGCGCCGCCGCGAGGCAGACGAGGCGGCGAAGCACGTCCCGAGTCTAGGGTCGCGGCCGCCTCCGGGCGTGTCAGCGCACGGTGATCGGCAACCTGACGGTCAGGGGCGGATCACCGGGGCTGGGATACCCGGCGGGAATCGAGGCCACCACCTCGATCACCGTCCCCGGCGGCGTGCCGGGGGGCACGGTGAACTCGAGCAGGGGCGCCAGCCCGGGCACGGTGGTGGCCTGCGGGGCGAGCCCACTGAGGCCATGCTCAACCGCTGGGGCCTGGTCGGCATACGGCCCGGTGGCCGCTGGGCCATACGACGCGCCGCCAGGACCGGTGACCGACAGGCACGGGATCACGGCGGTCCCGATTGGACTGGCCCGCGTCGCCCCGGGGGCAGCGGCTTCGGGGACGGTGACGGTCAGCTGTGCGAACACGATCACGTCGCTGCCCGCGCTCACCTGACTTGTGGTTGTCGCCACCACGAGCTGCTGCCCGGGTCGCTGGACGTCGGCCTGCGCGTTTCGGTACTCGTAACCCGCCGGTGGCGCGGCGGCGAGTGCGGCAGCCTGTGGGTGGCAGGCGGAGGTCCGCGTACCACCCGTGGCGCCGTTGGCCGACAGCGCGCCGGGTGAACCGTTGCGCGTGTTCGTGGTGGAGGGATGGAGCAGCGCGACGGCAAAGATCGCCACGGCACCGGCAAAGGCGACCGCCGTGGCGCCACCGAAACGGAGCTGCGGCCGGTTGAAGGGAGGTCGCCGCCATAGCGGCTGGACCTCGGCCACGGGAGACGTCGACGGGAGGTGCACCTTCTGGGGCATGCGGGCCTGGGGTAGCGCGCGAACCGCATCGACGCTGGCGCGGAACGCCTCGTACCCGGCCGCGCATTGCCCGCAGTCGCGAATGTGTTGCCGGAATCGCTCCGCTTCTCGCTCGGACAGCATCTCGTCGTATGCCGCCGAGAAGAGCTGCTCCACGTGCGTCGGCGGCATCAGGCGTTTCCCTCCGCCGCGGGGAAGATGGCCGGCGACGAGCGCAGCGCGGCGGCCAGCATGGTGCGCGCGCGGCTCAGCCTCGACTTCACCGTGCCGATGGGTATGCGCAGCGCATCAGACATCTCTTCATACGAGAGCTCGTTGACGTCGCGCAGCACGACCGCGGCACGAAAGTCTGCGGGCAGGGCCAGCAACGCATCGCGAACGGCTGTCAGGCGCTCCCGCGCCAGCGCGCTCGCCTCCGGTCCGAGCGCGGTGTCGGGGAGGTCGATGATGTTGCCCTCCGCGTCCTCGAGGGGGTCTGCGGGCTTGCGCACCAGGCGCCGCTGGATGTCGTGGCTGCAGTTGATGGCCACCCGAAACAGCCAGGCACGTATCGTCTGCCCGCGCAATTGCGGCAACCGCACGTAGGCGCGCAGGAATGTCTCCTGAACGACGTCGGCGGCGTCACTCGGGGCGCCAAGAATGCGAAGTGCCATTGTGTAGAGCTCGTCCTGGTGGCGTGTGACGATGGCGGCGAAGGCGTCGCGGTCGCCACGGCGCGCCCGCTCGAGGAGGGCCTCGTCGTCCATCTGTCTGAGAGTACGCGCGAACCCGGCGATTTGTTCCCCGGCGTCCAGCCTCGTGGGTCTACGGAAGGCGCGGCCGCAGTATCCGCATCGAGCAGGTCGAGCGCGGCGTCAGGCCTTCGGCCCGATGAAACGGTCCAGAAACTGCACGTCTGCTCGCCGCGACACCGCAACGTTGCGGGCATTCATTCGAGTCCACCTCAGCCCAAGCAGTTCGCAGGTGTCGGTGAAGATACGCCGGATGTCATCGGATGCATTCGAGAATGAATACCGCGGATACATGTACTCGCGTGGCGCTCCTCTGACCAGCGTTACTTTGATCGTGTTTATCGACCGGCATCCATCAGAATGAATCAGGCCGGCCATTAGCGCCTCCGGATACCGTGCGATCATCTCTTTCTGCCAAAGCTCGAGGCAAATGATACGTTTGGATTTGACACCGGGAGCATGCTGCGGAAACACGTGAAGCCAATGCTTCCAATAGGCGTATACATCAACGCAGCCGATCTTCTGCGCGTACCCAGCACGTCGCCGCGACACCGCATAGACGGCTTCAGCGCAGCGCTGGATAAGCCCTGTGTACTTCGCGTCCTGGGTGATCCGCAGCCGCCAGACGCTCCTCGGTAGCGCCG
>VBJV01000112.1 GCA_005879785.1 Chloroflexota bacterium | reverse complement strand
CTTGGGCAACACCGACATCTGGGTGTCGCACCGGCAGTGCGCGGTGTGCGATTGGGAGGCGCCCGTCAACCTCGGGGCGCCGATCAATAGCGACGCCGCCGAGGGCGCCCCGACGTTGTCCGAGGACGGCCGCCTGCTGTTCTTCTTCAGCGCCCGCAGCGGCGGCTTCGGCAGCGCTGACATCTATGTGTCGCCGCGGGTCAGCACGGGCCCGGACGGGGACATGTGGGGCGATCCGGTGAACCTCGGGGCCGACGTGAACACCGCGGGCACTGAGAACGGATCGTACTACGTCCGGGAAGGCGGTGAACCGAATGCGGTGCTGTACTTCAATCGTACGCCGAGCGGCGCCAACATCGAGATCTATCGGGTCTCGCTGACGAACGAGGGCGAGCCGCTTGGACCCGCCCTCATCGTGCCCGAGCTGAACAGCCCGGCAGGCGATCAGAAAGTCGCAGTGCGAGCTGACGGACACGAGCTGCTCTTGTCGACGAACCGCGAGGGGGGGTTCGGCAACTTCGACATCTGGGCGTTCACGCGCCAGGGCATCCACGATCCCTGGTCGGCGCCCACCCATCTGGACGCGCCGATAAACACTCCCGACATCGACTCGCAGCCGAGTCTATCGCGAGACGGCCGGACGTTGATCTTCACGTCTAACCGGCCGGGTGGTTATGGGGCCCAGGACCTTTGGATGTCGACACGCAGGCCGAGCCCGCAGTAAGCAGGGCGGCGAGGCTCTCGCGTCATCGCCCGCGAGACGATTCGTGTATCGTTGCAGCAGCGGTTAGCCCTTGCGCCGCCGCGCCCGCGTCTTGGGCGCGGCCAGTTTCCAGAACTGCTGTTCTCCGATGATGGTGATCCGGTGTCCCAGCGCCGCCAGGCGCCGGATCTCCATCAGCTTCGTCCCGCCATCCTCGCCGGCGATCTGCAACTGGTTCGGCCGGCCACGCACGAGCACATCGGTCGTCCGCCCGGGTTTCGATTGGATGATCGCACCCGCCTTGCGAGCCGCGGCAAAGGCCTCGCTCCGCGGGCGGCGCAGAAACCCGGTGATGGACAACCGTTTTCCCGCCAGAGTCGCGACGCGTCCCTTCGACAGCTCCTTGGGACGATGTCGCAGCGCGGCAATGAGCTCCCCCGCGGCTTCGTAGCGCCTGCCGCGGCTCCCCAGACAGCGGTGAATGACTTCCTTCAAGTGGTCGCTGCAGGGCAGGCCGCGGACGTCGCGACTGCGCATGGGACTCGCGATGTCACCGCGCAGCAGCATCGCCGCGAGCTGGCCGACCTGATAGATGTCGTCGCGCTGCTGCCACCTCCGGATCCAGCCCCACGCGATCTCCGTCGGCGCGTTGAGCGGGTTGAAGGCGTCGGCGGTGACACCGTGGCGATTGCGCTGGTGGCGGGCGATGCCGAAGTCGCCCAGCTTCAATTGCTCCTTGTCGCATACGAACACGTTGAAAGGCGTGAGGTCGCGATGCAGCGCCTGCCCGCGATGCAGGGTATCCAGCGCGCCGAGGAGCGCCGCGATCTCGCGCCGGACGAAGCGCTCGGGCTGAGGTCCTCGCTGCTTGAGCCATGCGCCCACGTCTCCGTGTTCCGCGTACTCCATCACCATGCAGTAGCGCATGCCGCCACCATCGACCTCGGCAAACCGGTCGAACACCCGCAGTGCACGTGGCTCCTGCTCGAGCAGCTCGGCGAAGTACGCCTCGCGCAGCCAGGCGGTGAGACGATGGCTAATTTTGATGCAAACCTGCGGCGGCAGCCCGCCGGGAGGCGTCGGCGTCGCGAGGTAGACCTCGCCGAACCCACCCTGACCGATGAGGCGGTCCAGCCGGTAGGAGCGACCGGTCTCGGAGCTATGGGCCTCGACCTTCTTTGCCATGCGACCTACTTGCCCCGCTTCCGAGCGGCCGTCAAGCCGAGGGATTTGCCGTAACGCCTCGGCTGGGCGTCCGGGATCAGACCGGTCGAAACAATTCGGCCAGCTCGAGTGTGAAGGGCTGGCCGACGCCCACCGGACGCCACATTAGGCGCTCCGTCTCGATCGTGGGAAGGTCCGCACCCGGCGTCCACACCTCGACGCGCTGCGCCTCAGCGTCCACGATCCAGTACAATGGGACTCCGGCCTCCTGGTAGCGGCGCCGCTTCGTGAACCGGTCGGCGCGCGCAGTCGACGGACTCAGCACCTCGATCACCAACAGCAGCGACCGGAGACGCGTCCAGTCACCAGTCAGCGCTTCATTGGGAGGGATGACGAACACGTCAGGCTGCACGAGCACGTCCCGACGCCCCCAGGAAATGTCGGCTGGCGATGCGAGCACGATGCCGACCGGCTCCTCTGCCAGATAGTTGCCGAGCGCGACGCTCGCCCGTGTTGCCAGCAACTGGTGATTCAGCCGAGGGGCCGGTGTCACTAACAGCTCGCCGTGGACGACTTCGTAGCGATTGCCGTCGTCGGGAAGCTGGCGAACCATTTCGGCGGTCCAGTAGATCGGCGCGGCCATGCCCATAGTATCGGCTCCTCAGCGCGGGATGAGCAAGGGAGCGGCACGCCAGAGCATGACGGCCAGTCGCCGGCTTGTCGTCATCGTTTTGATGTCGGCCGGGGCAAAAGACTGCGGCGAGAGAATTGGCCCCCTAGGATTCGAACCTAGATTGACGGATCCAAAGTCCGCTGTCCTGCCATTGGACGAGGGGCCAGTAGCCTGCGGGAGTTGAACTTAATAAGGGGCGAGCCGAGATGCTCGCCCCTTTTTGTCGCCCATCGTAGCTTTTCCGGGGTGAAATCTCACCGCTACCCGACCAGCCACGTCTTCTACCGCAAGCTCGGCTACGAGTATCCCAAGATCGTGCGCGGCGAGGGGTGCTGGCTCATCGACGAGCGCGGCAAGCGCTACCTCGATGCCGTCGGCGGCGCGTACGTCGCCAACATCGGCCACTCGAACCCCGAGATCGCCGATTCGATCGCCGAGCAGTGCCGGCAGTATGGCTATCTCTCGGGCACGATGTTCACCCACGGCCCGGTCGAGAATCTCGCGGACGAGCTGGCCGAGACGCTCCCGGGCGACCTGTCCAGGCTGTACTTCCTCTGTAGTGGGTCGGAGGCGGTCGAGGCCGCGCTGAAACTGGCGCGCCAGTACTGGATCGAGCGCGGCCGCCCCGACAAGCACCGCATCATCGCCCTCGGCCCCGGCTACCACGGCAGCACCCTGCTCGCCTTGTCCGCATCCGCGCGCGAGGCCTACAAGGCGATGTTCCGCCCCTGGCTCGTCGACGTGCACCGCATCCCGGCCTCGTATCCCTATCGCTGTGAATGCGGCGGTCAGAGTGCGTCGTGTCCCGTCTGCAGCGGCAATGTGCTGGAAGAAGCCATCACCCGGCTCGGCGCCCAGAACGTGGCCGCCTTCATCGCGGAGCCGGTCGGCGGCTCGTCCACGGGCGGGTCGACGCCGCGTCCCGAGTATTTCCGCCGCGTGCGGGAGATCTGCGATCGCCACGACGTCCTGTTCATCGCCGATGAGGTGCTGGTGGGTGTGGGCCGCACCGGCACGTGGTGGGCGATCGAGCCGTACGGCGTGGCGCCCGACATCATGACGCTGGGGAAGGGGATCTCGGGCGGCTACGCGGCGCTGTCAGCCATCGCGGCGCCCGACAAAATCGTCGATGCGATCGCCCAAGGCTCCGGCAGCTTCATGCACGCCCAGACGTTTTCGCATCACCCGGTCGCCTGCGCCGCCGGTGTGGCCACGATGCGCTACCTGAAGAAAAACAAGCTGGTCGAGCGCTGCGCGCGGATGGGGCGTGTTTTGCAGGAGCGGCTCAGGCCGCTGGCGGACCTGCCGCATGTCGGCGATGTGCGCGGGCGCGGCCTCCTCGCCGGCATCGAATTCGTCGAAGACAAAGCCAGCCGCGCCCCGTTGCCACGCTCGGCAAAATTTGCCGAGAGATTTGCCGATGCCGCACTCGACGCCGGCCTCACGGTGTGGCCCAATGTGGGGCACGCCGACGGCACCAACGGCGATCTCGTGATGGTCGCTCCACCCTTCATCATTACAGAGGAAGAGATCGGCGAGATCGTGAGCAGGTTCAGCAAGGCTCTCGAGACGACACTTTCGAAGCTGAAGGTGCGCGCATGACCGCAGCGCGCGACTATCCTCGCATCGTCGTGCCGCCACCGGGTCCCAAGGCTCGCACGATCGTCGAGCGACAGGACCGCTTCGCCTCGACGTCCTATCCCAAGGAGTATCCGCTCGCGGTGGCGCGCGGCGAGCGCGCGGTGGTCGAGGATGTCGACGGCAATCGTTTCCTCGATTTCATGGCGGGCATCGCCGTCGCCTCGACAGGCTACGGGCATCCGAAGGTCGTGAAGGCGGTGCAGGACGCCGCGGCCCGCTTCCTCCATATCTGCGGCAGCGACTTCTACTACGAGAGCTTTGCGGCGCTGTGCGAGCGGCTGGCGCAGCTCGCGCCCGGGCCGAGCAAGAAGCGCGTGTTCCTGTCGAACTCGGGCACCGAAGCGGTCGAGGGCGCCATCAAGCTGGCGCGTCATTCCACGGGCCGGCCCGCGATCATCGGCTTCCTCGGCGCCTTCCACGGACGCAGCTACGGCGGTCTCAGCCTCACGGCCAGTAAGGCCGTCCAGCGGTCGGGGTTCGCGCCGTTCCTGCCCGAAGTCCATCACGTCCCGTACGGCTATCGGTAT
>VBJV01000054.1 GCA_005879785.1 Chloroflexota bacterium | reverse complement strand
GCGGCGCCGGACTGTCGTCGATGTCGGTTCCCGACCGCGCCACGCTGGCCAACATGTCGCCGGAGTTCGGCGCCACCGCATCGCTGTTTCCCGTGGACGAGCAGACGCTGCTGTACCTGCGCGACTCGGGGCGCTCTCCCGAGCACATCGAGCTCGTCGAGCGCTACTGCAGGGAACAGGGCATCTTCCGCACCGACGCATCGCCGATCCCGGTGTTCAGCGAGTCACTCGAGCTCGATCTCGCCACGGTCGAACCCAGCCTGGCGGGACCAAAGCGCCCGCAGGATCGCGTCGCGCTGCCGCGCGTGTGGGAGTCGTTCACGGCGGTGTGGCAGCCGAGCGACCCTGACGGCGACGCGAGCGCCCTCGAGGCGGAAGAGTTAGAGCGTCTGGTCGAGGAAGGGGGCCTGGACCCGGACGCCATGACCGAGCAGGCGGTGCCGGTGGCGCCGAACGACTACGGTGCGGTGCGCAACGGCTCGGTGGTGATCGCCGCCATCACGTCCTGCACCAACACCTCCAACCCCACCGTGATGGTTGCCGCCGGATTGCTCGCTCGCAACGCCGTCGCCCGCGGGCTGCGCGTGCCCGACCACGTGAAGACGTCGCTGGCGCCGGGTTCTCGGGTGGTGACCGAGTACCTGCAGCACGCCGGCCTGCTCGAGCCGCTGGAGCGGCTGCGCTTCAACCTGGTGGGCTTCGGCTGCACCACGTGCATCGGCGTGGCCGCCGTGCTCAGCGGCAACCGCAACTTCGAGGGCCGCATCCACCCGCAGGTCAAGGCCGCATACCTGGCGTCACCGCCGCTCGTGGTCGCATTCGCACTGGCCGGCCGCCTGGATATCGATCTGACCGCCGAGCCGATCGGCCGCGATCAGCGTGGCGTGGACGTCTTCCTGCGCGACCTGTGGCCGAGCGCCGACGACGTGCAGGCTGCGGTCCGCCGCGGCCTGTCTCGAGACCTCTTCACCAGCGAGTACTCGCGCATCTTCGAGGGCGACCGTCACTGGCAGGAGCTGCCCGCGCCGACCGGCGCGCTCTTCGACTGGGACCCCGCCTCGACGTACGTGCGCGAGCCCAGCTTCTTCCTGGACCTGCCGCCTGAGCCGGCTCCGCCCGACGACATCGTCGACGCGCGCGTCCTCGCGCTGCTCAGCGACTCGATCACCACCGACCACATCTCGCCGGCGGGCAGCATCCACGTCAGCAGTCCCGCCGCCGCATACCTGCGCGAGAAGGGCGTCGAGCCGCGCGACTTCAACACGTACGGCGCTCGACGCGGCAACCATGAGGTGATGGTGCGCGGGACCTTCGCCAACATCCGCCTGCGCAATGTCCTCGCCGGCGAGAAGGAAGGGGGCTGGACGGCGCACCTGCCCAGCGGCGAGCTGATGACGATCTACGACGCGGCTGTCCGCTACGCGGGCGAGCGCGTGCCGCTCATCGTGGTGGCCGGCAAGGAGTACGGCTCCGGCTCGTCCCGCGACTGGGCGGCCAAGGGCCCCATGCTCCAGGGGGTCAGGGCGGCGATCGCCGAGTCCTTCGAGCGCATCCATCGCAGCAACCTGGTCGGCATGGGGGTGCTGCCCCTGCAGTTCCGCGGCGGGGAGAGCGCCGCGAGCCTCGGCCTCGACGGCCACGAGACGTACACCATCCGCGGCGTTGCGGCTGCCCGCCCAGGATCCGGCGTCCGCGTGGTCGCCCGCGGCGCCGACGGCCGCGAGGTCGGCTTCGAGACCGTCTGCCGCCTGGACAGCGAGACCGACGTCGATTACTACCGCAGTGGCGGGATCCTTCAGCTCGTGCTGCGCCAGCTGACCTCGAGCTGAAGGGGTCCTCGCAAGTATCGGGCAAGGGGTGCGTTCAGAAAGAGGGGGGCGTCCAGCGCCGAAGATGGGAAGGAGTCTTCTGGCCGGATCCGTTTGGCCCGGCCTGGTCGCCCTCACTACGCCTCAGGCGGCTTGGCGCCACTAGAGTGGCGTCGTGAGCAGCTCGGGCGCCGTGTTCCTGCTGTTTGCGCTCGTGATCGTCGTCGGCCTGGCCGTGGTCGCCTACCTCGCGGTGCAGCGGACGCGGGGCATGCAGGCGTTCGCAGTGGCCCACGGGCTGACCTACTCGAGGTCAGGCTGGGCTCTCGGTGACTGCGGCTTCCAGCTGTTCACGCGCGGCAACCGCCGCCGCTGGACGCACGTGCTCGGCGGGTCGTGGCAGGGACTGCCCGTCGTCTACACCGACTACCAGTACACGGAGCAGGAGGGGAGGAACTCGGAGACGTTCTCGTTCTCGGTCGTGGTGGTGAACATCCCCCTGGCCACGCCCCAGGTTGAGGTGGCCCCGCGCGGGCTGCTCGGCCGCCTGGTCGAGTCAGTCGGCAGCGGCGCCGGGCTGCAGTTCGAGTCCGAGGACTTCAACCACCGTTTCGTGGTCCATTGCGCCGATCCGCGCTTCGCCTACGAGCTCATCGACGCGCGCATGATGGAGACGATGCTCCGGCAGGACCCGGGGGTGCACCTGACGTTCGGCACGATCATGGCCATGGTGTGGAGCAAGCAGCTCCCGCTGCGCTCCATCGACCGCCTCTTCGATTCCGCCGCCGCCATCATCGCGCGGGTCCCCGACCTGGTGCGCCGGGAGTACGGTGGGATTCCTCCGCCGCCGGCCGCGGTAGGCTAACCGACGTGTTGACCCACCTCCAGCCCACCCCGGGTCTGCAATCAGCGTAGCGAGGAGACAACTGTGATTGTCCTGATAATCGTGCTCGCCATCATCGTGCTGGTGGCCCTGAGCGTCATGGTCTCGTACAACCGCTTCGTGTCCCAGCGCAACTCGGTGCAGAACTCCTGGGCGGACGTCGACACGGAGCTGAAGCGTCGCTACGACCTGGTCCCCAACCTCGTGTCCACCGTGCAGGGATATGCCGCCCACGAGCGCGGTGTGTTCGAGGAAGTCGCGCGCACGAGGTCTGCCGCGCAATCCGCGCAGGGACCCGCCGCATCATCGGCAGCCGAGGGTCCTTTCGTCGCCGCCCTGGGCAGGCTCATGGCGGTCGCCGAGAACTATCCACAGTTGAAGGCGAACGAGAACTTCCTGCAGCTGCAGGCGACGCTCACGGACACCGAAGACCGCATCCAGGCGTCGCGCCGCTTCTACAACGCGAACGTCCAGCAGTTCAACCGGCGCGTCCAGTCGTTCCCGTCGAACGTGATCGCAAACATGTTCCATTTCCAGAACGCTGAGTTCTTCGAGATCGACGCAACGCAGCGCGCTGTCGTCGGTGAAGCGCCGAAGGTGGACTTCAGCAACATCACCGCCGGCGTGTACCCGCAGCAGAGCGCGCAGCAGGCCGCGCCACCCGCCGCGCCCGCAGCAGACACGACGCCGAAAACGCCGGCCTGAGGGTTCATGTGCTTGGGGTGGGGTCGGCTACGCCTGCAGGCGACACGCCGTTGTCGCCGGCAGGACGGATGCTTGGCCGCACCATGACCCACCACCGCACGGCTGATCCCAGCAGGCGCCTGGCGCGATGAAGCCGGCGTCGAAGGTCTGGCGGATCAGCGCAGCCGAGGCGCTGCCAGGATTTCATCCCGTGCTCGGGCGCGTTCTCGCGGGGCGCGGCCACGATCTCGCCTCCGCGACCGCGCTGCTCGACCTGGGGAGCACCTTTCACGACCCCTTCCTGCTGCCCGGCATGCACGAAGCGGTCGCCACTGTCGCTGACGCCGTGCGCAGCGGCCGGCGCATCGCTGTTTACGGCGACTACGACGCCGACGGGGTCACCGCCTGCGCGATGCTCACCCGGGCGCTGCGGTCGGCCGGCGCCGATGTCGTTCCGTACATCCCCAATCGCATGTCCGAGGGCTACGGGCTGCACGCGGCCGCGCTCGACGAGCTGGGCGCGCAGGGCGCCTCGTGCGTCATCACCGTCGACTGCGGCACCAGCAGCGTCGACGCGGCGGCCAACCGACCCGCGGGGATGCAGCTGGTCATCACCGACCATCACCTCCCCCTGGCGCCGGACGGCGCCGCCCCTCAACTGGCCCCCGCTGACGCGCTCGTCAACCCCAAGCTGGACGGCTCCGACTACCCGTTCGACGGGCTGGCCGGGGCCGGCGTCGCGTTCAAGCTGCTGCAGGGGCTCGAGGCAGCAGCCGTGCTTCCAGCCGGCAGCGGCGACCGCGCCATCGGGCTCGCCGCGCTCGGCACGATCGCCGACATGATGCCGCTGCGCGGGGAGAACCGCCTGATCGTGCGGCACGGTCTGGCCCGTATCCGGGAACTCGCCGGCCTCGCAGCACTGTGCGCGGTCGCGGGTGTTCCCGCGTCGCCGCAGGCTGCGGATGTCGCCTTCGCGGTCGGGCCCCGCATCAACGCCGCCGGCCGCATGGAGGACGCCAAGCTTGCCCTGCGCCTGTGCCTCAGCGACGATGCGGCCCAAGCCGAGCCACTGGCGGCCGAGCTCGACGCGCAGAACCGGGCGCGGCAGCAGGTCATGTCCCAGGCGCTGGCGGAAGCCGAGGAGCAGGTTGCGGGCCTCGATGACAACGCTGCGGCAATCGTCCTCGGCAGCCCGGACTGGCCGATGGGCATCGTCGGTCTGGTCGCCGGACGGCTCGTGGAGCGCTACGCACGCCCCGCCTTCGTGGTCTGTCTCGACCCGGCGGAGGCCAAGGGATCGGCTCGGTCGGTGAGTGGCGTGCACATGGTGCGCGCGCTGGACGGCGCCGCCCCGGCGCTGCTCCGCTACGGCGGCCACGCGGCGGCCGCGGGGTTCAGCCTCGACGCGCAACGCTTCGATGAGTTCGCCCGCCTCGTCGGCGATGCCGTCGCGCGGCAGCTGGACGGGGCTGTGCGCGAACGCGTTTTTGCCATAGATTGCGAGATCTCTGCGGCGGATGCGACGCCCGTGCTCTGTCGCGCGCTGCAGGAGCTGGAGCCATGCGGTCAGGGCGCGCCGCAGCCGCTGCTGGCGCTGCGCGGCGCCCGTGTGCTCGGCACATCGACATTCGGTGGTGAAGGGCAGCACCTGCGCGTGGTGCTCGCCGGCGCCGCCGGCATCGTCGAGGCGGTGGCGTTCCACAAGCCGAAACTCGCCGAGCACCTGCCGCGCGGCCGCCACGTCGACGCCTGTTTCGCACTGGAGCTGGACAGCTTCCAGGGGCAGGATCGCGTGCGGGCGCGGCTCCGCGACCTTCGCTCCGCGCTTGCCTCGCCTCCCGAGGGATGCTAGCGTCGCTGAGGGCGGGTCGAGACAACGTCCTGCTTGGAGGCTGCCATGCTGGAGGAGGTAACCGTTCCGCGGCTCGTGGTCGCGGGACTGGGCTCGGGAGCGGGCAAGACCTCGATATCCCTTGGCCTGGTGGCTGCGCTGCAGTCGCGCGGTCGCGTCGTGCAGACCTTCAAAGTCGGTCCTGACTTCATCGACTGCGCGTACCTGGCGCATGCCAGCCGGCGCCCCTGCCGCAACCTCGACTCGTGGATGCTCGGCGACGACGGCGTGCAGCGCTCCCTGGCTCATGGAGTAGTGGGCGCCGACGCCGTGGTGGTCGAGGGTGTGATGGGCATCTTCGACGGCCACGGCATGGCGACCGACTCGCCCGCGGCGTTAAATGCTGATCGGTTCCCCGGCAGCACCGCCGAGGTGGCGCGCCTCATCGCAGCACCGGTTGTGCTCGTGCTGGATGCGTGGAGCATGAGCGAGACCGCCGCCGCGGTCGCCCTGGGCATCAAGCAGCTCGACCTCGCCGGCAGCGTCATCGGTGTGATCCTCAACAACGTCCCCAGTGATTACCGGCGACGCATCGTCGAGGACGCGGTGTGGACGCTGGCGCAGCTGCCGGTGCTCGGCGCGCTGCCGCGCATCGATTCGGTGCGCATTCCGGAGCTGCGCACGGGGCTGCTGCCGCTCACGCAGAACCCTCACGTCGACGAGGCCATCGAGCAGCTCGGCCGCGCCGTGCAGCGTGACTGCGACCTGGACCTGATCGAGCGGCTCATGACACGCGCTCGTCCGTTGCGGCTGTCGATGCCGGCGCGACGCGTGGCAGCGGCGGAGGGCGCACCGGTTCGCATCGGTGTCGCGTTCGATGATGCGTTCTGCTGCGGGCGCGGAGATCGTCCCTTTCTCGCCGCTCGAGGATCGCTCGCTGCCGCGAGACATCGACGCGGCCTACCTCGGCGGCGGCGTCTCGGAAGCGTACGTGCCGCGACTCGCGGGCAATCGCTCGTTCATGGAGTCACTGCGTCGCGCTCACGCGCACGGACTGCCCGTCTACGCGGAATGCGGCGGCCTGATGTTCTGCGCGCGGACGCTGCGCACCAGCGACGGCTCCACGCACCAGATGACGGGCATCGTGCCCGTGGACATCGGTCTCGAGGCGGGCACGCTGCACACCGGCTACCGCGACCTTCGCGTCGCCTCATCGTGCCTGCTCGGGCCCGCCGGCACACGGCTGCGCGGCCATGAGTTCCATTTCAGCCGGCTGCTCTCCGGCAGCGAGTGCCTGAGCCCTGCGTACTCCATGCACGACAGCGACGGCGAGCCGCTCGGTTTCGAAGGCTGGACCGCGGGGCACATGGTGGCGTCATTCGTCCACCTGCATTTCGGGCAGGACCAGCACCTGGCGTCGCGCATCGTCGCTGCGGCTCGCGCCGCCGCGCCCGACCGCCGCTCGCTTGTCGGCGAACGGTCTGCCACCGCCGCCATCGGGTAGGGCTGCCAAAGCTCGGACGCCCCCGCCGATGCGTGTAGGCTGCTGGTCATGCTCAACGCGCCTGCGACCATCGGTGAGCTCCGGCGCTCCGAGTACCGCGGCACGCCGATCAAGTCCGAGCTGCGTCGCAACCTCATCCGCAAGCTGACGGCGCGGGACGAGCTCTTCCCGGGGATCATCGGCTACGACGACTCGGTCATCCCGCAGATCGAGAACGCCATCCTCGCCGGGCAGGACCTGGTGCTGCTCGGGGAGCGCGGCCAAGCCAAATCGCGCCTCATCCGGGCGCTCATCTCGTTGCTCGATCCAGCCATCCCGGTGATCGCCGGCTGCGAGATCAACGACGACCCGTACCAGCCCATCTGCCGTCGCTGCCGCGACCTCCTTGCCGAGAAAGGCGATGCCACCCCGGTGGGCTGGCTCACCCCCGAGCACCGCTACAGCGAGAAGCTCGCGACCCCGGACACATCGATCGCCGACCTGATCGGCGAGGTCGACCCCATCCGCGTCGCCGAGGGCCGCTACCTGAGCGACGAGCTCACCATCCACTACGGGCTGATCCCGCGCACCAACCGGGGCATCTTTGCGATCAACGAGCTGCCGGACCTTGCCGAACGCATCCAGGTCGGGCTGCTCAACATCATCGAGGAGCGCGACGTGCAGGTGCGGGGCTACCGCCTGCGCCTGCCGCTCGACGTGTTCGTTGTCGCCACCGCCAACCCCGAGGACTACACGAACCGCGGCCGCATCATCACACCGCTGAAGGACCGCTTCGGAGCCCAGGTTCGCACGCACTATCCGCGCACCCTGGAGGACGAGATCTCCATCGCGGAGCAGGAGCGCACCCGGTTCGACGACATGCCCGTTTCCGTGACCGTTCCAGCGTTCATGACCGAGATCGTCGCCGAGCTCTCCCATGTGGCGCGCCGGCACCCGCAGGTGAGCCAGAAGAGCGGCGTGTCGGTGCGCGTGAGCACGGCCAACTACGAGAACCTGGAGAGCAACGCGCTCCGCCGCGCCCTGGCGACCGGTGAGCGCGAGGCGGTGGCACGCATCAGCGACCTCGGCTCTCTGGTGGCGTCGACCGCGGGCAAGATCGAGCTGGAGACGTGGGAGGAGTCCGACGACGAGGCGGTGCTGGAGAAGCTGATGAAGACGGCGTGCAACAACGTCTTCCGCCGCCATTTCACGGTCCAGGAGTTCAGCGAGCTCGTGCAGCGTTTCGAGCGCGGTGGATTCACGGTCGAAGTGGGCGACCACCTCGCTGCGGCCGCATACGCGTCGGCGCTCGCCGAGCTTCCGGGAATCGACCGCGCCCGCCAGAAGCTCGACGTCGACAGCACCGAGGCGATGCGCATTGCGGTGCTCGAGTTCGTGCTCGAAGGACTGCACCTCGGCAAGCGGCTCAACAAGACGGCGCTGGACGGCAGCGCCGTGTACGGTGGCTGACACTCGGGGGGACACCCCCGCAGCGGGCGACACCCCCGCGCACCCCCGGCGCAAGCGACATCGCTTCGCGGTCTGGGATGGCACGCAGGACCCGCTCGGTGACGACACCACCGCGCTCTTCGACCGGCTGAGCGAGGACGTGTTTCACGGCTGGGATTTCGAGACAGCGCTGCGGCGCCTGCTCAGCCAGGGCTGGAGGGACCGCCAGGGGCGCCGTTTCGCCGGCCTCGAGGAGATGATGGAGCAGCTGCGCCGGCGTCGCCAGCAGCAGCTGGAGCGGTTCAGCCTGGACAACGTGTTCAAGGACATCGAGGAGAAGCTGGACAACGTCCTGCGCCTCGAGCGCGGGGGCATCGAGCAGCGCCTGCAGGGCGCCGACGATGAGCGCGCGCATCGCATTCTCGAGCGGGTGGCGCGCAAGCGCCGCGAGACGCTCGACAACCTTCCGCCCGATGCCGCGGGCGCCATCCGCCAGCTGCAGGACTACGAGTTCATCGACGCCGACGCCGAGCAGGCCTTCGCGCGGTTGCTCGAGGAGATCAAGAAGGGCGTCGTCGACACGTACTTCAAGGAGATGACGGCCCAGCTGCAGCAGATGTCGCAGCAGGACATGGCCGTGCTCCGCGAGATGCTCGCCGATCTCAACGCGCTGGTGCGCCAGAAGCTCGAGGGCATTCCGCAGGCGCAGCTGCAGCACAACTACGAAGCCTTCCTGCGTCGCTGGGGTCAGCTCTTTCCCGATGCGCCGGCGACCTTCGACGAATTCCTCGAGCAGCTGCGCCGGCAGATGGCGCGCATGGACTCACTGATGCAGTCGCTGTCACCGGAGATGCGCCGGCAGCTCGAGGAGCTCGCCGCCGCCACCTTCGGCGATCCCGACCTGCAGGCGCAACTGGCCGAGCTGCTGGGCGGCATGGAGCTGCTCTCCGACCGCGGTACGCTCGGCCAGCGGTACTCGTTCTTCGGCTCCGAACAGCTGCCCCTCGACGAGGCCATGCAGGTGATGGACCGGCTGCAGTCCATCGAGGAGCTGGAGCGCGCGCTGCGCGGCGTCTATCGCGGTGAGACGATGGATGAGGGCACCCGCGAGTCCCTCGGCGAGCTGCTCGGCGAGGACGCCGCGCGCGATCTCGATCGGGTGCAGCGCATCACCGATGAGCTCGAGCGTCGCGGTCTCATCGAAACCGACAGCGATGGCATGCGGCTGACGGCCCGGGGCATGCGGCGCATCGGCCAGAAGGCGCTCGGTGACCTGTTCGCCCGCCTGCGTCGCGACCGGTTTGGTGATCACCCCGTCTCGCGCCGCGGACAGGCCGGCGAACGGGCCGAGGATGTGAAGCCATACGACTTCGGTGACGTCTTCGATCTCGACGTGACCGAAACCGTCATGAACGGCATCCAGCGCGCGGCGGCCGAGCGGGGCGAGGACCAGCAGCCCGTGCCGCGGCTCGCGCCCGAGGACTTCGTCGTGCACCGCACGGACACGCTGTCGCGCTCGGCGACCGTGCTCATGCTCGACATGAGCCGGAGCATGCCGCTCCGCGGGTACTTCTATGCCGCCAAGAAGGTCGCGCTGGCACTCGACTCGCTGATACGCAGCTCGTTTCCGCGCGACTCCCTTCACGTCATCGGCTTCAGCGACCTGGCCCGCGAGATAAGCCCGGCAGCGCTCCCCCACCTCTCCGTGAACGAGTACGTGTACGGGACCAACATGCAGCACGGGCTCATGCTGGCCCGGCGCTTGCTCGCGCGCGAGCCCGGAGAGAACAAGCAGATCATCATCGTCAGCGACGGCGAGCCGACGGCGCACCTGGAGAACGGACGCCCCGTGTTCTTCTACCCGCCGCTGCCGGAGACGTTCCACAAGACGCTGCTCGAGGTCCGTCGCTGCACCCGTGAGCACATAGTCATCAACACGTTCATGCTCGAGTCAAACCAGCACCTGGTGCAGTTCGTCAGCCAGATGACGCGCTTGAACCGGGGCCGCGCCTTCTTCATCAGCCCGGACCGGCTCGGCGATTACGTGCTCGTGGACTACGTGAGCGCCAAGCGTCGCGCCGCCTGACGGGCGGCGACCCGGCAGCGCTATCCTTCAGGCGCGGGCGCCGGGAGCCTTCGGGAGAGATAGCCATGGTCCGTCATCGCTTGCACAACACGGTCACCCTGGGGCGTTTCAACGATGCGCTGCAATGGGCGCGCGACATCAACGCCGTGTGCAAGAAACGCGGCTGGACCGAGTTCAGCGTCATGGTGCCGTCGTTCGGCGTCGTCAACCAGTTCATCCTCGAGGCGGAGTACCCGGATCACGCCGCGTTCTTCCGCGAGAACGAGGCGTTTCAAGCCGACAGCGAGGCCATGAGCATCTACCGGCACGGGGTCGAGCTGGTCGCGCACGGCACGCATCCGTGGGACGAGCTGGAGGAGACGGCGCCGCTGCAGCTGGCGTAGTTCGCTGAAAAATCCGCCCCCGACCGCCGCGATTTTTCAGCGCGGAAGCGGAGCCGGCTCCGGCGGAGTGAATCCGCCTCCGCCGACGAACCTCTGACATGGATCTTGGGACATTGGGAGACCGCGAGGGTTTCGCGGAGCGAATCCGCCTGCAGGTTGCCTCGCGCTACCGCGCCACCGAGATCGACGTCGACCAGGCGCGTTTCTCGCTGCGTGTCAACGCCCCCGGCATAGACGCGGACCTCCCGCTCGCTCCGCTGCAGCACGCGTGTCTCCGCGAGCCCGGCCGCAGCGCGGCGATCATCGCCGAATACATCGCCTCCATCGAGAACAAGCTGGCGCCCCGCCCCGCGGCATCGCTTGCGACCGGCAGGCTGCTCTGGTGCGTGCGCAGCCGGACATACCTGCAGGGCGTGTCTCGCGCCGCGGAACTGCTCACCCGCGACGTCGCTGGAGATCTGATCGCCTTCGTTGCCGAGGACCTGCCCGGTTCGCTCATGCGCGGTCTCCCACGCGACGAGTGGAGCGACGCCGGCCGCACAGACGCTGACATTCGTGGCGCGGCGGATGAGAACACGGCGCGTCGCTTCGCGAGGCTGGTCACGCGCATACGCGACGCCGACCGCGTGCCGGCGGACGGGTGGCGCATGGCCGGCGATCCGCTCTTCCAGGGCAGTGTCCTCCTCGTGCCCGGGCTTCTGGCGGCCTTCGTCGAGCGCGCAGCCGGCGATGTGCTGCTGGGCGTCCCGGATCGCGGCGTCGTCCTCGCCGTCCCGGCGGAGCAGCCGGGTGCGCAGCGCTTCGCGCGCCGGCTCCTGCGAGAGTGGCGCGAGTCGATGAATCCGTGCTCGCACCAGGTCCTGGTGACGGATGGGGCGTCGCTGCGCCCAGCGGACCCCGAGCGGCGCCGTCAGGGCGCCTTCGTGCTGCCCTGGTTGGACGAATAAGGGATCAGCGCAGGCGGCGAACGGCGAGGCGTTCGGCCTCGCGCTGGCTGGCGATCACGGCGAGCACGCCCAGCGCAGCCGCGCCCACCGTGGCGAAGGCGGCGCGCGCGGCAAAGCGCGCGCCGGCGTTCGGCAGGGCAGGCGCGGGCAGGTTGGGCCCGGAGCCGAACCAGATGGTGAGGGCGGTCTGGTCGGCACGCGAACCCTCCTGCCGGAGACGGCTGCGCTCGATGCGAACCGCCGCCGGGCTCAGCGGGTGATCGCGGGCGGACTCGACCGCCGCGTCCGTGGCCCGCCGGAGCAGCTCCATCGCTCCGCCTCTGATCGCCGACCCCGGCCTCGATACGGACGCTCGACGTACGGCCACCTGCTGCGACACCGCCATGGCTGGACAGGATACCGTCGGCTCGTGGACGCGATCACAGATCTCGCCGGCCGCATCGAGGCGTGTTTCATCGGTGCGCTGGCGGGCGAGGCGGCCGCGGGCACGCCGGCCGGCGCCGCAGACCTCGTCGGCGTCGCCGAGTCGGCGGCGGCGAGTGGTGGCTTCGACGAGGAGGATCTGCGCCACCGCGGCCTGGAGCGGCCGTCTCGAGGCGGGAGTGCCGGGCTGCTCCTGCGTGCGCTGCCCTTCGGGTTGCTCAGCCCGCTGGATCGTCCCAGGCTGCGCCGTGATGCATACCGATGCGTTGCGCTCGCCGGAGCCGACGAAGGCACGGCAGTGTCGGCGGTGGCAGCCGCGATCCTCATCGCTGACCTGCTGCGGTTCGATCTGCCCACGGCGCTGCTGCGCGTGCGCCAGTCGCTGCTGGAGGACGCCCCCATGGCGCTCCTGGAGCGGCTCAGTGTCGTGGACATCGCCAGCCTGCCGGCCGGCGAGCCGTCCGGCGACGGCGCCGTCGCGGAAGCGGATCCCGGGCTGACGCTGCAGCGCGCCATCAGCGCGCTCGCCGGCGCCGACAGCCTCAGCGGTGTGCTGCAGGCGGCGAGCGGCGGTCCCAGCGTCGCCGTGGGTCTGGCGGGCGCGCTGCTCGGCGCCAGCGGCGGACGCCCCGCCGTCGATGGAGCGGACGTCACGCACCTGCCACACGCGGAGCGAGCGGTCAGCATCGCCCATCGCCTTGCGGAGCGCGCGGCCGCTGCTCCGTCCGGGGTTGGCTCGCACTCGCGCGGATAAGATTCCGTCAATGGCAGGAAGCGACGCCGCAGGCAGGCGGATCCGCATCCTCACCGCCAAGGTCGGCCTTGACGGCCACGATCGTGGCATCAAGGTCATCTCGCGCGCGCTGCGCGACGCAGGCGTCGAGGTCATATACACGGGGCTGCATCAAACGCCGGAGATGGTCGTGGAGGCGGCGATCCAGGAGGATGTCGACGGCATCGGCATCGGCCTGCTCAGCGGCGCTCACATGACGCTGATACCGGAGGTGCTGCGCCTGCTGCGCGAGCGCGGCGCTGCCGACATCCTCGTGTTCGGCGGCGGCATCATTCCCGATGCCGACATCGAGTCGTTGCAGAAGATGGGCGTCGACAGGCTCTTCACGCCGGGAACATCGCTCGACGAGGTGGTGCGCTACGTGCAGGACCGCTTCGGCGCGCGGGCGAGCGTCGGCTGAATCCCTCCGGGCCATGACGCCCGCGGAGCTTTGCACGGTCACCGCGGCTGCACGGGCCGCGGTGTTCCTCGACGAAACCGGTGCAGATGAGCGCGAGCTCGAGCCGCCACACCCTGCATTCGTCGGCTACCGGCGCATGACGTACATCTGGATCGAAGGCGATGCATTGCTGCCGATCGGGGACCGCGTGCGGATGTGGCTCGACTTCCTTCGCGAGCGTGGCGTGCGAGCCACGTGGCTGCACGCCGCTGAGGCGGGGTTCGAGGTACGCGCGACCGGGCGTCACGGCTCGGATGCCTGGGTGGTCGACGGCGACGCAGCCCAGCTCAGCATGCGCGGCGGGGCAGCGGCCGAGGTGCCACCGCCGGGCGACACCGCAGACGCCGCTGCGGCTCTCCGCACAGCGCTCCGCGTCGCCGCGGCCAATCGCGGTGATGCCATGCGTCGCGCGGAGCTGCAGCGCGCCCTGGCGATCCTCGACTCCACAGACGACGGCAGCGAGGTGTCCGATGTCGCATGGCCGTTCTTCGTGCTGCCCGCTCGCGGATACACCGTGCGGGCTCGCCGGCTGCTCGGCGCGGCGGCGGCGGGCTGGCCGCCCGACCCCGGGCGTGAGGAGGAGCTCGCCGAGGCGGCCCGGGCGGCGGTGCTGGCAGCCGTGAACGAGCCGCAGCAGACGCCTCCACCCGCGGGGAGCCGGTAAAGTAGCCGTCGATGGCCACCGCACTCTCGCTGCACGCCACGCGCCGCACTGTCACCGGCAAGCACGTGCACGCGCTGCGCCGTGGCGGTGAGGTGCCCGCGATTCTCTACGGATACAACGTGCAGCCCACCTCGCTGGCGATCGACACGCGCGTCCTCGAGAAGGTCTGGCACCGCGCCGGACGAAGCCATCTCGTCGACCTCACGCTCGATGGTGGCAGCCCGCGCAAGGTGCTCATCCGCGAGCTGCAGATCGATCCCCGCACCGCACACCTGCTGCACGCCGACCTGTTCGCGGTCAACCTCCGCGAGAAGCTGACCGTGGAGATTCCGATCGTTCCCGTCGGTGATGCACCGGCGGTCACCGATTTGAAGATCGGCGTGCTGCAACAGATCATGACCACCGTCAAGATCGAGTGCCTGCCCACCGACCTTCCGGCGCAACTGACCGTCGATGTCAGCGGGCTCGCCGCTATCGACGACGGCATTCACCTGAGCGAGGTACCGCTGCCGCAGGATGTGGCGCTCGCGCACGGAGTCGACCCCGAAGACCTGGTGGTGAAGATCTCCGCGCTGCGCGTCATCGAAGAGGTCGAGGCGGTCGAAGCGGCGCCCGAAGAGGGCGAGGCAGCCGAAGCGCCCGCAGCAGGCGGAGCCGAGGCGGAGGCGGCCGGGACGGAATAGCCGGCGGCTAGGATGCGGCGATGGTCGCCTCGCTGTCCTGCGACAGCACAAACCTGTTCGACGGCGTCTGCCGGGCAATCAACGGCCACGATCCGACGGGCATCGCCGGGCCCATCGTCGAACGGCTGACCGGCTCGATCGGCGTCTTTCTCACCATTTATCTGGCGGGTCGGGTGGTCCGGCGCATCAGCGACGCGGCCTCGCGCCGCGCCGGCGCCGATCCGCAGGTGCGCACCCTGCTGCACAACACGACCACCCTGGTCACGTACCTGGCGGCTGTTCTCAGCGCGCTGGTCGTCGCCGGCGCGAATGTCGGTGTTCTGATCACCGCTGCCGGCGTGGGCACGGTGGTGATCGGGCTCGCCTTCCAGGACCTGCTGCGCAACGTGCTGGCCGGCATGTGGCTGCTCGTGGAGCGGCCCTTCCGGCTGGGCGACAACGTGGCCGTGGCCGAGGTCAGCGGGCTCGTGCAGAACATCACGCTGCGCACGACGACGCTGCGCACCAGAGATGGTCAGCTGGCCGTGGTGCCCAACCTCACGGTGTTCAACAGCGCCGTGATCAACGCGAGCACCTACGACCTGCGCCAGTACACCGTGTCGGTGCGGCTACCGTCGGATGCCGACCTCGAGCAGATCATGCGCGCGGCCCGCGGGCTGCTCGAGTCGACGGCCGCGATCGCCGGCAGCCCGGCCCCGTCACTGGTGCCGCAGCTCGATGCCGATTGGATGTTGCTGCACTGCCGCTACTGGCTCGACCAGCGCGCGCAGGATGCGGATGCCGTGGGCGCCGACGTGGCGCAGCGGTTGTGGACGGTGGTCTTCGCCGCCGGCTGATCAGCCGCGGCGGTCCATGGGCGCGTAGTCCCGCGCACGTTCGCCGAGGTACACCTGCCGCGGCCTCGAGATCTTCTGCTCCTTGTCGAGCAGCGACTCCTCCCACTGCGATAGCCAGCCGGCGGTGCGCGGAATCGCGAAGAGGACCGGGAACATCTCCACCGGGATGCCGATGGCGCGGTAGATGAAGCCGCTGTAGAAGTCGACGTTGGGGTACAGCTTCCGCTTGACGAAATACTCGTCCTCGAGTGCGATCCGCTCCAGCTCGCGAGCCACCTCGATCAGTGGCGATGTGGCGGTGACACTGAGCACCTGCTCCGCCATCTGCTTCAGCACCTTGGCACGTGGGTCATAGTTCTTGTACACACGGTGGCCGAAGCCCATCAGCCGCTCCTTGCCCGCCTTCACGCCGGCGATGAAGTCGGGGATGCGATCGGTGGATCCGATCCGCTCCATCATGCGCACCACTGCCTCGTTGGCGCCGCCGTGCAGCGGACCGTAGAGCGCCGCGATGGCGGCCGCCGTGGCGGAGTACGGATCCGGATGGGATGAGCCCACGCAGCGCATGGCGTTGGTCGAGCAGTTCTGCTCGTGGTCGGCGTGCAGGATGAAGAGCACGTCGAGGGCCTTCTCCACCTCCGGCGCCGGCCGGTACTGCAGCTCGACCATCTTGAACAGCATGCTCAGGAAGTTGCCGGCGAAGGAGAGGTCGTTGTCCGGGTAGATGTACGGGTACCCGCGGGAATGCCGGTAGGCGAACGCTGCCAGCGTCGGCATCTTGGCGATGAGCCGGTAGATGGAGATGCGCCGCTGATCGGCGTCGTAGATGCGCGTGGCGTCGGGGTAGAAGGTCGACAGCGCACCGACGGTCGACAGCAATATGCCCATGGGGTGGGCGTCGTGGTGGAACCCGTCGATGAAGGTCTTGACGTTCTCGTGCACCAGCGTGTGGATGGTCACCTCGTGCTGCCACTCCGCCGCCTGTGACGCGCTGGGCAGCTCGCCATGCACGAGCAGGTACGCCGTCTCGAGGAAGGTGCTGTGCTCGGCGAGCTGCTCGATGGGATAGCCGCGGTACAGAAGGATGCCTCTGTCGCCGTCGATGTAGGTGACGCGGCTGGTGCAGGACGCCGTGTTCATGAATGCAGGGTCGTAGACCATGAGGCCGTGATCGCTATCCGCTGCAGACATCTGCTCGAAGGCGCTCGCACGGATCGCGCCGTTCTCGATGGGGACGTCGTACGTCCGTCCGGTTCGGTTGTCGGTGACGGTCAGGCTGTCAGGCATGGTGCATTAGCCTACGCGGCATGCCAGGGCAGCGTGTGGTCGTCGTCCGTCACGGCGAGACGGAGTGGAGCGCGCAGCTGCGTCACACCGGGCGCACCGACGTTCCGCTGAACGACAGCGGCCGGGCCCAGGCGACTCGGCTGCGTGACGTGCTCGCCGGTCACGCATTTGCGTTGGTACTCAGCAGCCCGCTGCAGCGCGCTGCAGAGACATGCCGGCTTGCCGGTTTCGCAGACGGCGCGGAGGTGGCCGACGATCTGCGCGAGTGGGACTACGGCGCATACGAGGGACTGACCACCGCGCAGATCCGGGCGCAGCGTCCGGAGTGGCGTCTGTTCCGCGACGGGCCGCCCGGTGGCGAGTCGCTGGACGAGCTGGCACGCCGGGCACATCGGGTGATCGATCGGATTCGTCTTGCCGACGGCGACGCCCTGCTCTTCGCACACGGACATGTGCTTCGCGTGCTCGCCGCGACGTGGCTCGAGCTACCCGCGGCTGCCGCCGAGCGTTTCATGCTCGACGCCGCCGCAGTCGGCGTGCTCGGCTACGACCGCGAATGGACGGCCATGCTGTGCTGGAACGTGAGCTCTCTCGAGGGCGCGCTGTAAGCGGTCGACGTGTCCACGTCGAGCAACTCCAGCAGGTCGCTGATGAAGGACGTGCTGCCCAACGCCAGCACCGGGCCGGCCAGCGAGCCGGTGGCGAGCTCCGTGAGTGACGGTGAACCGGCCGGCGATTCGCCGTAGGTGAGATGCGGAGCGGCGGTGCGCAGCGCGACCGGCGACAAGCTGCGCAGCACCTCGAACACACCGCTCACATCCTTGCCGTCCGGCAGGGAGACGAGCACCGTGCCGGGGTTGCCGACCGTACGGTCGGTCCAGCGCAGCGCGGCCCCGGCGCCGGCGCGGTCGACCGCCGCATCGACAACCCACGTCGCATCCTCGTGGCGATGAACCGAGAGGCGTCCCGGCAACCGCACGCTCTGCAGCGACGCGCGCAGCGTGGCGTCTGACGGGCGCGCCCAGCCCACGCTGTCAATCAGCCTCAGGGCAGCGCTGACGCCGGCGCGCGCGTTCGCCGCTGACAGGCCCGGCGGCCACGCCGCGTCGAGGGCGTGGAACGAGTCCGCCGCGAGCACCGGGCAGTGCATGCGGCCGTCGATCAGGGCGCGGACCTCGGCGTGTGATTGCTCGACGCCGACAACGAACGCCGTCCGCACGGTGATGACACCGAGCTTCTCGCGCGCGATCTCGGCGACCGTCTCGCCGAGGATGCCGATGTGCTCCGCGAAGATCGGGCACACGGTGACGGCGCGTGCGTTGAACAGCGACACCTCGTCACCGGCGCCGCCCATGCCCGCCTCGAGCACCCAGACGTCGCAGCCTGTGTCGATGAAGTGGCGCGCCGCGGCCAGCGTGAACAGACCGGTCGGCGAGAGGTAACCGTCGTCCGGCAGCCGGGCCGCCACCGCGGTGGCGGTCTCCGCAACACGATCGACGAGTCCCGCGTACGCCGGCGCTGGTATCGGCGAACCGTCGACGCGAATGCGTTCGCGGTTGCTGCGCAAGCCTGGGCTGGTGAGGGTCCCCGCGCGAAGCCCGCTGGAGGCGAGCGCGGCGGAGGCGTAGGTGGCCGCCGTGCCCTTGCCTTTCGACCCGACCACGGTGAGCACCGGCGGGCCCGTCCGAGCCAGAGCCGACCGATCGATGCCAAGGTGTGCCGCGAGCGCCGCGGCGCGAGCCAGGCTCCGTCGACCGCCTCGGGGGCGGACGCGGCTGCGCTCCACGAAGAAGCGTTCGTCGCCGGCTTCGTCGCGAACCACGATTGCTAGACTGCCGCGATGCCCTCGGCCCTGCGCATCCAGGCAGCCTAACAGCGCGAAATCGTGGACAGGTTTGCGAATCGCGTGGCCATCGTCACGGGTGCTGGCCGCGGCATCGGCGCCGCGACAGCTGCCCGTCTCAGCGCTGAGGGCGCAACGGTGGTGGCGGTCGACGTCACCGAGGATGCCGCGTCGGCAGCGGTCGAGCGCATAGGTGCCGCGGGGGGCACGGCCCGAGCCCTGGGCTGCGACGTCTCCCACCCGGAGGACGTCGAGAACACCGTGGCACTGGTACTCAGCGAGTTCCACCGGCTGGATGTTTTGGTCAACAACGCCGGTATCACACGGGACAATCTGCTCTTCCGGATGAGCGACGACGACTGGGCATCGGTGCTCGCGGTGAACCTGACGGGTGTCTTCAACTGCTGCCGAGCTGCGCAACGCCCGATGGTCCAGGCCCGCTACGGGCGCATCGTCAACCTCAGCAGCCGCTCCGCGCTGGGCAACCGCGGTCAGACGAACTACGCGGCCACGAAGGCAGGCGTCCAGGGGCTGACCGCCACCCTGGCAATCGAGCTGGGACCGTTCAACATCACGGTGAACGCGGTGGCGCCCGGGTACGTGGCCACGCCGATGACAGCCGCGACGGCCGAGCGTGTGGGCATGACCGCCGAGGATCACCAGCGCGCGGCTGCCGATGCAACTCCGTTGCGGCGCGTGGGTCGACCCGAGGAGATCGCCGCGACCATCGCGTTCCTCGCCAGCGACGACGCGTCCTACGTCAGCGGGCAGACGCTCTACGTGAACGGCGGCGCGCGGTGACCATGCGAGTCTTCGCCTCTCCTCGCGAGCTCCTCGACGCCGTTGGCGATGAGGTGGGTCCGGGCGATGCGCACCCGGTGACCCAGGAGACGATCAGCCTGTTTGCGGACGCGACCGGGGATCATCAATGGATCCACATCGATGCCGAACGGGCGGCTGCCGGACCCTTCGGCAGAACGGTCGCGCACGGTTTCCTCACGCTCTCGCTCATCCCCGTGCTGGTTCGCGGCCTGTATCGAGTGGAGGGGGCGCGGATGGCCGTCAACTACGGGCTCAACCGCGTTCGCTTCCCAGCGCCGGTGCGCTCTGGTGACGAGGTGCGGGCAGTGGCTGCAATCCTTGCCGCCGAGGAGACGGGTGGTGCGGTGCAGCTCACCGCGTGGGTGACCATCTCGGTCGAGGGCGCAGAGAAGCCGGCATGCGTGGCCGAGGTGGTGACGCGCTACTACCCGTGACCCATTCAGGCGGGTGCATCGCCGCATGAACGGGGCCGCCTTCCGCGAGTGGAAAGCGGCCCGGGGCGAGAGGGGAGGAGGTGTGTCTTCAGATCACGGACGAGCCGTGCTCAGCTGCAGCCACTCGTGGCGCCGCAGTTGAAGCACTTGTAGCAGGCGCCGTTGCGCACCATGAGGCTGCCGCACTCGCTGCAGGTGGGTGCATCCTCCTGGTTGATGAACGTGGTGGTCGCGGCCGCCGGCTGCACGCTCACCGGTGCAGGCGTGGCAGGCTGCGGCGCTTCGACCGCGTTGCCGTTCTCGTCGCGGCGGATGATGCCGAGCCGGTCCTGCTCGTCGCTGGGCAGGAAGCGCGATGCCAGCCAGCGGAAGATGTAATCCATCACCGACTTGGCGATGGGGATCTCCGGGTTGCGCGTGAAGCCCTGTGGGTCGAAGCGCGTGTGCGAGAACTTGTCGACCAGCGCCGGCAATGGAACCCCGTACTGGAGCGCCAGCGATACCGCGGTGGCGAACGAGTCCATCAGGCCGCTGACCGTCGATCCCTCCTTGGCCATGCGCAGGAAGATCTCGCCGGGCGCGCCGTCCTCGTAGAGGCCGACGGTGATGTAGCCCTCGTGGCCACCCACCTCGAACTTGTGCGTGAGCGCGGTGCGCTCGGCGGGAAGGCGCTTGCGCAGCGGGCGTTCCACGATCTGAGTGCGCTGCCCGGTCGTCTTGTCGATGCTGGTGGCCAGCGGCTGGCTGCGCTTGCTCCCATCGCGGTATATGGCCACGGCCTTGAGGCCGAGCTTCCATCCATCGATGTATGCCTGCTCGATATCCTCGACGGTGGACCCGTTCGGCATGTTGATCGTCTTGCTAATTGCGCCGCTGACGAACGGTTGCACCGCGCCCATCATGCGCAGGTGGCCCTGCCAGTCGATCGAGCGCTTGCCATTCTGCGGCGTGAACGCGCAGTCGAACACCGCAAGGTCGTCGTCACGCAGCTGCGGCGCGCCCTCGATCGTGTCGTGTGTGTCGATGTGCGCGACGATGTCTGCAACGGCACTGTCGCCATAACCAAGCCGGTGCAGAGCGAGCGGCACGGTCTGGTTGACCATCTTGAGCATGCCGCCACCGACCAGCTTCTTGTACTTCACCAGCGCGATGTCCGGCTCGACACCGGTGGTGTCACAATCGAGCATAAAAGAAATAGTTCCGGTTGGCGCGATGACAGTCGCTTGGGCATTTCGGTAACCGTGGCGTGCACCGAGCTCGTGTGCTTCATCCCATGCGTGTCGTGCCGCAGTAAGGAGTTCGGGTTCGACAGTCTCGGACGGGATGTTGTACGCGGCCTCGCGGTGCTTACCGATGACCCGCAGCATTGGCTTGCGGTTGACCGCGTAACCATTGAACGGTCCGATCTCTCGCGCGATGCGCGCCGATTGCGCATAGGCCTCACCGGTGAGGATGGACGTCAAGCAGGCAGCGAGGTCACGCCCCTGCGCTGAGTCGTACGGCACACCGCGCGCCATGAGCAGCGCGCCGAGGTTGGCATAACCGAGGCCCAGTGGCCGGTAGTCCTCGCTGTTGCGCGTGATCTTCTCTGTCGGATAGGACGCGTTGCTGACCAGGATCTCCTGGGCAGTGATCGTGATCTGGATAGCATGCCGATACGCGTCGACATCGAAAGAGCCGTCTTCATTGAGGAAACGTGTTACGTTGATCGACGCGAGGTTGCAGCTGGTGTCGTCGAGAAACATGTACTCGCTGCACGGGTTGCTCGCGTTGATCCGTCCGCTGTTGGACGACGTATGCCAGTCGTTGATCGTGGTGTCGTACTGAATCCCGGGGTCACCGCACTGCCACGCCGAATCCGCCATGAGGCGCATCAGCTCGCGCGCCTTCATCGTCTTGAGGGTCCGGTTTGGATCCGTGACCGCGCGCAGGTGCCAGTCGCGGTCCTCCTCGACGGTGCGCATGAACTCGTCGGTGACCCGCACCGAGTTGTTGCTGTTCTGGAAGAACACCGAGGCGTACGCCTCACCCGTGAAGGAGCTCTCGTAGCCGCCCTCGATGAGCGTCCACGCCTTCTTCTCCTCGCTCACCTTGCAGGTGATGAAGTCCTCGACATCGGGATGATCCGCGTTGAGGATCACCATCTTCGCGGCGCGCCGGGTTGTGCCTCCGCTCTTGATCACACCGGCGAAGGCGTCGAATCCCTTCATGAACGAAACCGGTCCGCTGGCGGTGCCGCCACCGGCGAGCGATTCCGTCGACGAGCGGATCGTGGACAGGTTGGTGCCCGTGCCGCTGCCGTACTTGAACAGCATGCCCTCGGTCTTGGCCAGTGTGAGGATCGACTCCATCGTGTCCTCGACACTGTTTATGAAGCACGCCGAGG
>VBJV01000111.1 GCA_005879785.1 Chloroflexota bacterium | reverse complement strand
CGATAGTCGCCGCGCTAAAGCCGGAAACCTACATCGCGGCGGGCTACGTCGCGATCACTGTGATCATTTTCGCCGAGTGTGGCTTGCTGATCGGGTTTTTCTTGCCCGGCGACAGCCTGCTGTTCACCGCGGGCCTGTTCGCTTCCCAGGCTGGTTATGGGTTGAATATCTGGACCCTCAGCATCCTGTGCGGCATCGCGGCCATCGTCGGCCCGCTCGTTGGCTACTGGTACGGCAAGGCGCTCGGCCCGCGCTTGTTCAACAAGGAAGATTCGTTGCTGTTTCGGAAGCATCACCTGGTCCGGGCGCACGAGTTTTACGAACGCCACGGGGGCAAAGCCCTCATTCTCGCGCGCTTCATGCCGATCGTCAGGACGTTTGCGCCTGTCGTCGCGGGTATGGCCAACATGGTCTACGCACGCTTCGTCGTCTACACCGTCGTCGGCGCCGCGCTGTGGGCCGTAGGCGTGACCTGGGCCGGCTACTTCCTCGGCCGCGCATATCCCGATGCAGGCAAGTACCTCGAATACATCGTCGCGGCGATCATTCTCGCCAGTATTGCGCCGCCGATCATTCACCTGCTGCGCGAACGCCAGCGATCCAGGGCGAGCCTGACCCGGGTGTAGCACAGGCATAATCCCGACCCTGACGCTGTTAATAACTTAGACAAAACCTATGACCAACACACTCAAAACCACAGCACTGCTCGCGGCGCTTACGGCGCTGCTGGTCCTCATTGGCGGCTTCTTCGGCGGCCAGAGCGGCATGCTGCTCTTCTTCGGCTTTGCGATCGTCATGAATCTGGGCGCCTACTGGTGGTCGGGCGACATCGCGCTGCGCATGGCTGGTGCGCACGAAGTGTCTCCCGAACAGGCGCCCGAATTGCATCAACTCGTTCAGGAGTTGGCGACCTACGCGCGTCTGCCCAAGCCGCGGGTGGCGGTCATCGACAACCCTTCGCCCAATGCGTTCGCCACTGGGCGCGACGCCAATCACGCGGTCGTCGCGGTGACGACGGGCATTCTGGGCATCCTCAATCGTGACGAGCTCGCCGGGGTGCTGGGCCACGAGTTGGGCCACGTGCGCAACCACGACATCCTGATCTCGAGCATCGCCGCCACGGTGGCTGGCGCGATCACCATGCTCGCCCACGCTGCCCAGTGGGCGGCCATCTTCGGCGGATTCGGCGGGGGACGCGACAACGAAGACAACAACTGGCTCGAGTGGCTGGCGATGATCATCCTGGCGCCGATCGCGGCGACCATGATCCAGTTGGCCATCTCGCGCTCACGCGAGTACGCCGCCGACGAGACCGGCGCGCGCATCCAGGGCAATCCCGAGACGCTCGCTCGCGCGCTCGAGAAGCTGGAGATGGCGACCAGCGTGCGCCCGTTGCAGGTCAACCCCGCTGTAGCGCACATGTTCATCGTCAACCCGCTCAAGGGCATGAGCTTCGCCGGTCTGTTCAGCACCCATCCGCCGTTGGAAGAGCGCATCCGCCGACTGCGCACGATGCAGCTGGCAGCGGTCTAGAAGTCAGAAGTCAGAAGTCAGAAATCAGACGGTCAGTACCTGGCCGTTTTGCACTGCGGTGGCACTGGCGTAGTTGTGCAGCATACTGTTGAGGCTGGTTGAACTCCCTGTGGGGGGCGGTGCGCCTCCACGTCTGACTGCTGATTTCTGATTTCTGACTTCTCCGTATGTCTCCCGCTACCGGTCTCTTCATCGTTCTGCTGCTCGTTGCGGCCAACGGATTCTTCGTCGCCACTGAATTCGCGCTGGTCTCCTCGCGCTCGACGCGGATAGACCAGCTTGCCGCGGCGGGCAATCGCGCCGCGCGACTGGTCCAGCGGGCCAAGGCCAACCCGACTCGCTTCATCTCGGGGACGCAACTGGGCGTGACCGTCGCCAGCCTGCTGCTGGGCTGGATCGGCGAGAACACGTTTGCCGAGTTGCTTCAGCCGCTGCTCGACGCGATCGTGGGCCTGCTGGGCCAGCAGCCCCTGGGTGCGCCGGGCGAGATCTCGACGCCGGCCCACGCCATCGCCTCCGTCCTGGCGCTGGCGATGATCACGTTCTTTCACATTACGCTGGGCGAGCAGGTGCCCAAGATCCTGGCCCTGCAGCGCGCGGAATCAATCATTTTGTTCGCCGTGCAGCCCGTTTCGGGTATGGCCTGGCTCTTTCAACCGTTCATCACCCTGCTGTACCTGTTTACCAACCTGGTGCTACGGGCGATCGGCCTCGAGTACCACGGCGAGGAGCACGCCGTCCATTCACCGGAAGAGCTGCAGATGCTGGTGAGCCAGTCGGCGCGCGCGGGCCTGATGACCGCTCCGGAACGGGAGCTCGTCCAGCGTGCGTTCGCCTTCAGCGATCAGAACGCCGGCGAAGTCATGGTCCCGCGTACGGAGATCATCGCGCTGCCGGTCGACTCTAGCGTGCAGGACGCCCTACGCATCGCCCAGCGGCATCGGCACACGCGCTTTCCCGTCTACGAAAAGACGATCGATAACGTGGTCGGCATCCTGTCAGCCAAGGATTTGCTGACCGTCGCCGCGCGGCGTGGTCCGCGGACCCAACTCGCTGACGGTGGTCTGCGGCGATTGATCCGTCCGCCGGTCATCGTCCCGCAAGGCGCCGCGGTGATCGAGGTGCTGGCACGAATGAAGGCTGCCCGCCAGCCAATGGCGGTCGTGCTCGACGAGTTCGGCGGTACCGCAGGCATCGTGACCCTCAAGGATCTGGTTTCGCGCTTGCTCGGAAGCGTCGCGACGAGTACGCGCCGGCCACGCACGAGGTGCGCCGCCTGGCAGACGGAACGATCGTGGCCGATGGCCTGGCGCGCGTCGAGGATGTCAACGCCCAACTCGGGACCCATTTTGACGACAGCGAGGTCGATTCGCTCGGCGGGTTGGTCTTCTCGCGCCTCGGTCGCCGTCCGCGGGTTGGCGACGAGGTGGAAATTGGCAGCAACTACAAGGCGCGGGTTGAACGGCTGGATGGGCTGCGCGTGGCGCGCGTGCGGTTGTTGCCGCCGCGTGGTCAGACGACCCTCACCGAGGAGCGGCCGACGCCCGGGCCGGGCAGTGCCAACGCGTCGACCAACGGCGCTGTGCCCACGGAAGAACGCGAGCGCGAATCATGACCGGCGACGACCTGCGTCGACTGGCCATGGCCCTGCCCGAAGTCGAAGAGCGCCTGACCTGGGAGGTGGACATCACCTTCCGCGTGCGCGACAAGATCTTCGCTATCATGGGCCAGGATGGCGCGCAGGCGAGCATCAAAGCGACACTCGAAGCCCAGCAAGCGCTGGTCGCCAGTGAGCCCGAGACGTTCAGCGTCTCACACTACACCGGCCGCTTTGGCTGGACAACCGTCGTCCTGACGCGCGTAACCGCCGAGGAGTTAGCCGAGCTCGTCGAAGATGCCTGGCGGCGGACCGCGCCCAAACGGCTGGTCGCCGCCTACGACGCGTCCAAGTAGACCCGTCCTACCTTCGCCAACATCTCCCCCAGTGGGTGCCCTCTGGGGAATATCGTTAGATCTATGACCATGCTCTCGGTCAACCCGACTACCGAAGACGTTCTCCAGAGTTTCGACGAATTCTCCGATCAACAGGTCGACGCCGCCCTGCAAGGCGCGCATGACGCCCAACGGTCCTGGCGGACAGCCTCGTTCGGCGAGCGCGCCGCGCGCCTGCAAGCTGTCGCCCGGGCACTGCGCGAGCAGAAGTCGCGGCTAGCCATACTGGCGACGACGGAGATGGGCAAACCGATCGTCGAAGCCGAGGCCGAGATCGAAAAGTGCGCCTGGAATTGCGATTTCTACGCCGAGCACGCCGCGCACTTCCTGGCGGACGAGCACGTCCAGACCAACGCCAGCGAAAGCTATGTCGCCTTCGAGCCGTTGGGCGTCGTGTTGGCGATCATGCCCTGGAACTTCCCGTTCTGGCAGGTCCTTCGGTTCGCCGCGCCGGCGCTGATGGCCGGCAACGGGGCCGTGCTCAAACACGCCTCCAACGTCCCGGGCTGCGCCGTGGCCATCGAAGAGGTGTTCCGCACCGCCGGCCTGCCCGACGGCCTGTTCTGCACGGTGCTGGTGCCCGGCGCGAAGGTCGACAAGTTGATTGCCGACCCGCGCATCCAGGCCGTGACGCTGACCGGCTCGAGCGAAGTCGGCGAACGGGTCGCCTCCGCCGCCGGCAAGCAACTGAAGAAGCAAGTTCTGGAGTTGGGCGGCTCGGACCCGTTCATCGTTCTGGCCGACGCCGACCTGGACGCCGCCGCGGCGACCGCGGTGCGCGCGCGCAATCAAAACAATGGCCAGAGCTGCATCGCCGCCAAACGCTTCATTGTCGAGGAACCGGTCGCCGATCAGTTCACCCAGAAGTTCGCCGCGGCCGTCAAAGCCCTGCGCGTGGGTGATCCGCTGCAGCGCGACACCAACGTCGGTCCGCTTGCTCGCGGCGACTTGCGCGACGCTCTGGCCGAACAGGTCGAGCAATCGGTGGCCCGTGGCGCGCGCACACTGGTCGGCGGCCACGCGGTCAACGGCAAAGGCTTCTTCTACGCGCCGACGGTGCTCGACGGCGTCCAGGATGACATGCCCGCGTTTCGCGAAGAAACCTTTGGTCCGGTCGCCGCCGTCGTTCGGGCGCGCGACGCCGACCACGCCGTGCGCCTGGCCAATGACACCGAGTACGGCCTGGGCGCCGCATTGTGGACCCGCGACGTCCAGGGCGCCAAGGAGTTGGCTCGGCGCATCGAGGCCGGCAGCGTTTTCATCAACGGCATGGTCGCTTCTGATCCACGACTGCCCTTCGGCGGCATCAAGCGGAGCGGCTACGGGCGCGAGCTCGGTACCTATGGGATCAAGGAGTTCGTCAACATTCAGACGGTGTGGGTCGGCCCAGCCCGGTGATGGCGG
>VBJV01000318.1:705-1618 GCA_005879785.1 Chloroflexota bacterium | reverse complement strand
GCCGTCCCCAAGTACTTGAACGGCCCCCAGACCGACCTTTTCGACAAGGGCAGCACGCTGTACGGCATGCCCGACGCCGCGACGGCCATTCGGCGCGAGCAGCGCGCGGTCGTCGTCGAGGGATACGTCGACGTCGTGATCGCCCACCAGGCTGGCTTTCAAAACGTCGTGGCCACCCTCGGAACCTCGATCACCGACCGCCATCTGCGCCAGCTCGCGCGGCTGGCTTCCCAGATCACGCTCGCCCTCGATGGGGACGCGGCCGGCCAGCATGCAGCGATGCGAGGCGCCGAGGTTGCGCGTGAGGCGCTCTCGGACGCGGCAGTGCCCGTCCCGACCTGGCGCGGCTTGATCCGCTACGAGTCAGGCTCGCGGGAGACGGAAAGGACCCTGACGATCTCATCCTCGAGAGTCCCGACCGTTGGCGTGAGGTCATCGCGGCAGCGAAGCCAGTCATCGAGCACGCGCTCGACGGCGTGGCCCGGGAAAACGACATTGCGACAGCACAGGGCAAGGCGGCAGCGGCGGAAGCCCTGGTACCGCTCTTGCTGGACATCGCCGATCCGATCCAGCGTTCTCATTACGTCGAGCTGAGCGCGCAACGGTTGCACGTCGATTCGCAGTCGCTGAATGAGCGACTGCGTGCGGCCAGGGGCCGCACGGGGGTTGGGGGTCAGGGGATGGGGGTTAGCAGAACACGGCCTCGGTCAAACCCCCAACCCCTGGCCCCCAATCCCCAATCCCCAAACTCCAGCCCCACTGCTCAGGAGTACGCAGTGGCGCTCGTCGTCGCGGCTGTGCAGCGCGGGTTGCCGCACCCGAGCCTCGACGCGTCGGACTTCAGCGATCCATCCAGCCGCGCTCTCGTCCTGCGGATCGCCGAGCCACTCCAATCAGCGCGCGGCGACTGGCG
>VBJV01000318.1:0-690 GCA_005879785.1 Chloroflexota bacterium | reverse complement strand
GTCGCGGGCGTGCGCGCACTGCTCGAAGACGCCTCGCGCCTCAGCGACGCCCAGATCGGTTCCGAGGTTGATTCCGTTCGCCGTCAACTGCGGGAGGCACGACTCGCGGTCGAGCTCCGCGAGCATAGCCTGGCTCTGCAGGAGGCGGAGGAAGACGTCGCGGATCGCATCAAAGCCCGAATCGCGGAGAACAACCGCGAGCGCTTCGCCCTGCAGAAGGACGACGCGCAGCAGCCCCACGGCTCCGCGGCGCTCGGCCGCCGGGTGGCCGCCGTCCCCGCCCGCTTCCGGGTGCCGGCGGGCGACTAGTTTCGACTCAGTCCCCTTCTTCGGTTTTCGGCGCCGCGTTCGGGTTCCACTGGCCGCGGCGCATGCGCCTGATCTCCACCCGCTCGAACAGGCCCGCTTGCCGGAATGGCTCGTTGGCCGAGAAGCGTTCCGCCTCATCCCGACTCTTGACGTTGATGATCAGCGCGCTGCCCTGACGAGTGGTCCCGTCGTCGCCCAGAAGCGCGCCGCCCAGGACGAGAATGGCCTGGTGCTCGTCCAGGTAAGCGAAGTGAGCAGTTCGATGCTTGGCCCGGATCGCCGAGCTCTCCGGCTTGTCGATCTGGTAGACGATGTGGAGCATCAGTGGCCGGCCTTCCTGGTCATACGGCCGTCGCCTTGAGGGAGAACGTCAGCGGAACC
>VBJV01000110.1:8139-12143 GCA_005879785.1 Chloroflexota bacterium | reverse complement strand
AACCGCTCGCTGTGCACGGCGATGTCGCCGTGCAGTCCGAGCAGCAGGATGTCGACGTCGGCAACGCGCGGCCCCCAGCGATAGCTCACCTTCCGTCCTGCAGCGCGCTCCGCATGCTGGCAGCGTTCCAGCCACCGCATCGGAGTCCACGCCATGGCGCTGCGCACGCGGAGCACCTGGTTGTGAAAGTCTTCCTGCGCGGTGTCCCCGACGGCACGCGTGAGCACCTCGGCAGAGGTCCGTTCGATGTGCATCCCCGCCCGCTCCACCTCCTCGCGCTGCCTGGCCAGCGCCGTCCCGCGCCGACCGATGTTCACACCGAGCGCGAGCCACGCGATATCCGTGCTGGCGTCAGCCACAACCGGCGTGCCCTGCGGCGTCAGCCCGTGCGCCCGGGCATGGGCGCGGACCGCAGGTGTTCGGGGACGCCATGCACCAGGGCGTCTGCGACCCGCAGCGCGCGCACCGTCTCGGCGACGTCGTGCACGCGCACGATGTGCGCGCCGGCGGAGACGGCAAGCGCAGCGAGCGCGATACTGCCCTCCACGCGCGCGTCCGGCGACGCACCGCCGGTCAGCACGGCGATGGTCGACTTGCGCGACGGTCCGACCATGATCGCGCGCCCCAGCCCGCGCAGCTCGCCGAGCCGCCGCAGCATCTCGATGTTCTGCGCCGGGGTCTTCGCGAACCCGAAGCCGGGATCGACGATCACGCGTTCCGAGTCGATGCCCGCCGCGCTCGCGATGGCCAGGCTGTGGCGCAGCGAGGCGCAGATGTCGCGCATGAGGTCGGCATACACGGCTTCGCGCTGGTTGTGCATGACGACCAGTCCGGCGTCGGGCGTGGCGGCGACCGCAGCGGCCATCTCGGGGTCGCCGCGCAGCCCCCAGACGTCGTTGACGATGGCTGCTCCGGCATCGAGCGCTGCCCGTGCCACCGCGGCCTTGCGTGTGTCGATCGACACCGGAACGTCGAGCGTGCGGGTCAGCGCGCTCACCACCGGGAGCACGCGCGCCAGCTCCTCGTCGACCGTGACCGGGACGGAGTTGGGCCGCGTGCTCTCCCCGCCCACGTCGATGATGTCGGCGCCGGCCGCTGCGAGCTCGCGGGCGCGGGTCAGCGCCGCATCGACGTCCGAGCCAACGCCGTCGCCGGAAAACGAGTCGGGTGTGACGTTGACGATGCCCATGATCAGGGTGCGCGCGCCGAACGCAAGGCGATGGCCGCGAGCCACCAGCGGGGCCGGCGGTGCACCGCGTGCCACGAGCACGGCGGCGACGGCTGCGCCGACCGCCTCCATGCCGGAGCCCCACCGCACCAGCCCCTCGCCGAGCGAGCCGGCGGTGAGCAGCGGCATCAGCGCCACGGCACGCGAGCCGTCTGCGCTGCACAGCACGTCGCCGTCGCCCTCGCGCACCGCCCGGGTCAGCACCTCAGCCTGCTCAGGTGTCAGCCCTTCCATGGCAAGCGCCTCGACACTTCCGTAACGCGCCAGCCGGGGGAGGTCGTGCACCGCTACGCCCAGCTGCACGACCGTGTCGCGCAGGACGTCTTCGGGACCGGGCAGCAACGGGCGCACGTTGAAGCGCGCAGCGTCGCGCGGATCGAGTGCCGTGCTACGCGTCCTCGGCCACGTCGCGCTTGGGGACGAGCACGCGCCGGCGGAAGATGCACACGCGCTCGCCGCGCTGATTGAACGCGCGAGTCTCCACGGTGACGACGCCGCGGTCCGGCTTGCTCGACGACTCCTTCTTGTCCAGCACCGTCGTCTCCGCGTACACCGTGTCACCGTGGAAGGTGGGGTTCTCGTGCTTCAACGACTCCACCTCGAGGTTGGCGATGGCGCGGCCGCTGACATCGGCGACGCTCATACCCAGGGCCAGGCTGTACACGAGGTTGCCGACCACGACGTTGCGGCCGAACTCCGTCTGCGTCTCCGCGTAATGCGCGTCGATGTGCAGCGGATGGTGGTTCATGGTCAGCAGGCAGAAGAGGTGATCGTCTGCTTCGGTGATGGTCTTGCCCGGCCAGTGCTTGTAGGTGGCGCCCACCTCGAACTCCTCGAAATAGCGCCCGAACTGCACCGGTCGCCCTCCGCTCAGGCGGACTGCGGAACGGGCCTGCTGACCGCCCCGCGCAGCGCCTCAACCACAGCGGTGACCGGCGGATGGTCGCCGGCTTCGCCGGAGATGTACGAGTAGACGGCGCGGTCACCGGGCACCAGGACCAGGACGCCTCCTTGCTGGAATGGATGGCCCTTCACGCGCGTCTGCCGGGCGCCGCGGCTCAGCGCGCGCACGCCCGATCGCCACACACGCGGGCCGAGCGTCTTCAGGAGGCCATGATGGGCGCCGATGAGACGGTACGTGCGCAGGTCGGGATCGGTCAGCACGATCGAGCCAGGCGCGAACTGCGCCTGGAAGTCGCGAGCCTGCGCGGGACTGCCGTTGCCGACGAAGACGAGCTCGGCGCCCAGCGACTCGATGTCCCCGGCGATGGCGCGCATCTCGGCAGCCTGCTCGCGACAGAAGATGCAGCCGTAATGGCGCAGCCACACCGCCACGGCCGGGTGGCGGCGCCAGTGCTCGCCGAGCAGCGACGGTGCGCCGTTGACGTCGAGAACGCTGGCCGCGGCCAGGGTGCGCACCTCCATGGTTCGACCTACTGTACGAGGCGGTGACGGACTCCCGCCTTGCCGCGCTCGCCATGGCTGGATCCGCGATCGTCCACGGAGAGGCGCTCGACGTTCTCCGGCGCCTGCCCGATGCGTGCGCCGGCCTCGTGTATGTCGATCCACCGTTCAACACCGGCCGGCGCCGCACGGCCGTGCGCACCAGCGTGCGCGCCGACATCGACGGCCCGCGCTCGGGCTTCGCCGGCCGCCGCTATCACGTCGACCAGCGCGTGGGAGACGCCTTCGACGACCGCTTCGACGACTACCTGGAGTGGTTGCGGCCCCGCCTGGTGGAGACGCACCGCATTCTGGCCCCGCACGGCTCGCTGTACTTTCACATCGATCCGCGCGAGTCCCATTACTGCAAGCTGCTGCTGGACGCCATCTTCGGGCGGGAGTGCTTCCTCAACGAGGTTGTCTGGGCATACGACTACGGAGCCCGCTCGACACGACGCTGGTCACCGAAGCACGACGTGCTGCTCGTCCACGTGCGGGATCCCCACGCCTACCATTTCGACGCGTCGGCGGTCGACCGGATCCCGTACATGGCGCCCCGGCTGCAGACGCCGGAGCGCGCCGCGCGAGGCAAGCTCCCCACCGATGTCTGGTGGCAGAGCATCGAGGGCACGAGCTCGAGCGAACGCACCGGCTACCCGACGCAGAAGCCCCTGGCGATCCTGCTGCGCGTCGTTGCCGCCAGTTCGAGGCCGGGCGACCTCGTCGTCGACTGGTGCGCAGGCAGCGGCACCACCGGCGTGGCGGCCGCCCGCCTGGGCCGCCGGGCGCTGCTCGTCGACGAGAGCGACGCGGCCGTTGCGGTGATGGGCCGGCGGCTGGCGGCCTGGACGATCCCGGTCCTCGCCGGCTGAGCGCGGCCGCGGCCGCGGCCGCGGCGAACCCTTATTCAGCTCTTGAGGCGATGGCGCTCGAGCAAACCCTTGGCGATGATGACGCGCTGGATCTCGTTGGTCCCCTCGCCGATCACCAGCATCGGCGCGTCCCGGTAGAGGCGCTCGACGTCGAACTCCTTGCTGAAGCCGTAGCCGCCATGGACGCGCAGCGCCTCCGCCACCACCTCGAAGCACGTCTCCGTAGCGAACAGCTTGGCCATGCCGCACTCGATGTCGGCGCGCTCGCCCGCGTCCTTCTTGCGCGCCGCGTAGTTGGTGAGCAGGCGCGCCGCCTCGATCTTGGTGGCCATGTCGGCGAGCTTGAACTGGATCGCCTGGTGCTGCGCGATGGGGACACCGAAGGCATGGCGCTGCTGCGCGTACTCGATGGAGAGCTCGAACGCGCGCTGCGCGACGCCGACGCCCCGAGCGGCCACGTT
>VBJV01000110.1:7595-8107 GCA_005879785.1 Chloroflexota bacterium | reverse complement strand
GGTTGTTCTCGAAGACAAGCTCGGTGGTTTCGACTCCCTTGTAGCCGAGCTTCTCGATCTGCCGCGATGACACGAAGCCCGGGTACTGCTTCTCGGCGAGGATGCAGGACATGCCGCGGTGTGCCGGTCTCGCGTCGGGATCCGTTTTCACGAGCGTGGCCACCACCGTCGAGTGGTCGCCGTTGGTGGCCCACATCTTCGTGCCGTTGATGACGTATTCACCGTCGTCGCGGATGGCCCGCGTCTCGATGGCCTGGACGTCGCTGCCGCAGTTCGGCTCGCTCATCGAGAAACCGCCGTGATATTCGCCGCTGGCCATGCGGGGCAGGAAGCGCTGCTTCTGCTCGTCGGTCCCGTACTTGTCGACGAGGAAGCTGACGATGAAGTGGGTGTTGATGACACCGGTGAGCGACATCCAGCCGCGCGCGATCTCCTCGCAGACCATGGCGTACGTGGCGTAGTCGAGCCCGGCGCCGCCGTAGGCCTCGGGAATGGCGAAGCCGAAGAAGCCC
>VBJV01000110.1:0-7579 GCA_005879785.1 Chloroflexota bacterium | reverse complement strand
CCACCGGCAGGATCTCGCGCTCCACGAAATCGCGGACCATGCCGACGATCTCCCGCTGCTCGATGGTCATCTCCAGGGCCATGGCTCACCTGCGAGTCTGAACGAGAAGGGTCCCCGCCCGCTCAAACCGGCTTGCCGTGACGGACCGGTGCCCGCGCAGCCCGTCACGTTGCTACCGTGTCGGGCGTGACGGAGCGGCCCGCCGGCGAGCGCAGACCATGGCGGTGAGCGCGGTCAGCGCTCCGCGCGTTGACGGTCTGGCGCAGCACACGGTCGACATCCGGCAACAGGACTGCATCGCCTTCCTGCGCTCGCTTCCCGACGCATCGGTCGACCTCATCGTCACCGACCCTGCCTATTCGGGGATGAACCAGCACATGCAGTTCGGCCACGGCCGGATCGTCGGCCACTATCGCCAGCCGGGCAACGCGCGCTGGTTCGCCGAGTTCTCCGACGACCCCGACACGTATCGCACCTTCCTCGCGGAATGCCGGCGCGTGCTGCGCGACCACCGTCACATCTACATCATGTTCGACAGCTTCTCGCTGCTGTCGCTGGGGGCGCTGGTGCGGGAGTTCTTCGACGTCAAGTGCGTGATCGTCTGGGACAAGGTCCATCTCGGCATGGGCCACTACTTTCGCCGTCGCCACGAGCAGATCGTCTTCGCCAGCAAGGGACATCGCAAGCTCCTGCGCCGCGACCTCCCCGACGTGTGGACGGTGCAGCGCCTTCACCGGCGCGCCTACCCGACCCAGAAACCGGTGCGCCTCTTCGAGCTCATGCTGGAAGCCAGCGCTGAGCCCGGCTTCGTCGTGTGCGATCCCTTCTGCGGCAGCGGTTCGGCGGCGGTGGCCGCGCTCCGCGCCGGCTGCGATTTCACGGGTGCGGACAGCGATGCGCGAGCGGTGACCCTGGCGCGCTCGCGGTGCGACGCGGTGCTGTCCAGCGGCGAGGACCCGCTGGAGCGGCTTCCGTCCAGGGCGTAGCACCGCGGTGAGCGAAACGCTCGCCTCGGACGCCGAGCTGGCCATCCGCCGGATGGAAGACGTGCACGCCGACTACGTGCGCATGCGCGACTGGCTGAACACGCCGCACGTCCGCGAGTGGTGGGATCCCGACCTCCCGCCGCACACGATCGAAAAGGTCGTCGACGAGTACCGGCAGTGCACGACCGGGGAGTCGAGCACCGTCGCCTGTTTCATCACCGTCGACGGCGTCGACACCGGCTTCGTGCAGTTCTATCCGTGGGCGGACGACAGCGACTTCCAGGACCAGGTGGGCATGGCGCTGCCTGCGGATGCGTGGGGGCTCGACGTCTTCATCGGAGAGACGCGATACCTGCGCAGGGGCTACGGCCGGCGGGCCGTCGCTCTCGTCTGCGCCCACCTGGTCGCCGCGCACGGCGCCGCCGAGGTCGACCTGGTGACCGCCACGGCAAACCCGCGCGCCCAGGCGACCTATGTCGCCGCCGGCTTCGCGCGCGTGGCGGAATACCTCGACACGGACACCAAGAACGGTGAGCGCATGCTCTCGTGGCTCATGCGCTGGGTCCCCGCCGACACCGGGGGCTAACTCGCCGCCGCGGGTTCCTCCAGCTCGGCGGGCGATGGCGCGAGTCCGGCGGCGACGCCACGCGAGTAGAACTGCTGCGCCATCTTGCGCGACGCCTCGTCGATCATCTCGTCGCCCATCATCACCGCGCCCTTGCGCTCCACCTCGGTGGCGTGCTTGTACGCCTCGAGGATGCGGACGGCTTTGTCAAAATCAGCCTGCGAAGGCGTGAACACCTCGTTGGCCGGGTCGATCTGGCCCGGATGGAGGACCCACTTGCCATCGTAGCCGAGCGCCGCGGCGCGCGATGCTGCCTCGCGGAAACCCTCGACGTCCCTGATCAGCAGGTAGGGACCGTCGATCACCTGTATGCCGGCCGCCCGCGCCGCCACGGCCAGCTTGAACAGCACGTAGTGAAAGATGTCGCCCGGATAGTTGTACGTGTTGCCCACCGTCAGCGAGGGCAGCTGGAGCGAGGCCGAGAAGTCGGCCGGACCGTACGTCAGGGTCTCCAGCCGGGTGCTCGAGAAGGCGATCTCCTCGGCCCGCATCAGTCCTTCAGCGTCCTCGATCTGCGCCTCGATGCCGATGCTGCCCGGCTCGAAGCCGTGCACCTGCTCCAGCTGGAGCAGCGCGCGGTCCACGAAGGCGATGTCCCCCGCGTTGCGCACCTTGGGGACCATGATGCAATCGAGCGTGTCACCCGCCTGCACGACGATGTCGCGCAGGTCGTCGAACGCCCACTGGCTGGTCACCTGATTGATGCGCACCACGCGCGTCTTGCCCTGCCAGTCGTGAGCGCGGAGCGCCTCGATCACCTTGGCCCGGGCGTTCGGCTTCTCCAGCGGGGCGCAGGCGTCCTCGAGGTCGAGGAAGACCTCGTCGGCCGCGCTGGCCGCAGCCTTCTCCATCATGCGCGGATTACTGCCAGGAACGGCGAGAACCGAACGGCGGAGCCGGGCGGGCATCAGGCGGCGCTCTTGTCGCTGGGGGGCTTGCGGTCGTCCGGCGGGATGTTGCGATCGTCGGGGGGAACGTCGTGGTCGTCGGGGGTGCCGGGGAACTGCCCGCCGAAGATGCTGCCGAACATGCGCTGCATGTTCTCCGCGCCTCCGAGGTCGTCCTGCACGCGTTCGAACAGCCTGGCCATCAGCTCCTGGAGCTGCGGATCCTCGGCGAGCTTCTCCTGCAGGCCGCCGAGCTGCGACATCAGGTCGTTGACGGCGACCTCCTGTGCCACCTGCATCAGCACCGGCTGCGACGCCGCGGCCACCACCACCTGCACCTGCTGCCGGACGACCTCGAAACCCTTGCAGGCGAGGCACGTGCCCTGGTGCTGACAGCGACACAGCTGCGCCTTCAGCGAGTCCAGCGCTTGGTGCACGCCGCTGAGGTCGACGCCCGCGGGCTCCTCACCGCTCATGGACTGATCCTAGACGACGTCGCCTTGGGTACCGCCGGTGTTGCAGAGGGTCCCTGATCCGGTATAGTCAGATCCAGGCGGGAGCCTTCGGGCGTCCCCGCGGTCGACGGCGACGAGTCGCCGCCCCGCGTAAACGGAGCACCACTCGAAGCCATCCCGAAACAGCTTGTTGCGCCGGCTGATTGCACTGCCGGCTTGTCGAGGTTGACAGTCCGCTGATAGCCCCGGACCTCGCGCTCGATCGCCTGCACCTCATCGTGCCCGACGGAAGCGACGCAATGGTCGTCCTGGAAGCATGGGCAAACGGATCCCATCCAGGCGCTGACCCTCGCGCCGTCTTCGCCGAGCGCATCAGCGAGGTCGGGCACGTCTCCGTCTCCTTCGGCGAGGAGGACCCGCCCCAGCTGCTGCTCAACCTCCCCGACCTCACGCTGCAGTGCGTCCCCCAACCCGGACAGGACGGCAGTCGCGAGCACCTCGGTCTCCGCGTCGCGACCATTCGACCCACCAAGGACCACCCCGACGGCGCCAAGCTGCTGACCATCACCACGCGAGAGCCGGTGGTGACGCCGGCCAACGGCGTCGTGAGCGACACGTTTCGCTTGCTCGACTGGCGTATCGCCACGCAGAAGGCCGCCAAGTCCGAACAGCTCTTTGCCACCCTCAAGCTCGTCGACAGCCTGGAGCGTGCCGAAAAGCAGCGCGCCCTGACGCAGCGCACGCGGTTCGTCGGCGCGCGCGAGTACTGGCGATGCCGCAACTGCCGCGCGCTGTGGCGCCCCGACATGCACGAGCGGTGTCCGTCCTGCGGGCGTGAGTTCACGGCTGCTGATCGAAAGACCCCCGAGGTCGGCAAGGTGGAGTTCAGCATCCCGGAGGGCGAGCCGATCAACCTCAGCGCCGACGCCGCGGTGCTGATCGAACCCGAGGACGAGGCGAATTTCGTCGGCCGTGTCGCGCGCATCGATCACGGGCGGCACACCGTCGAGGTCGTGACCCGGACATACGAGCACGCCGGCTCCGAGGGCACCATCGCGCCCTCATTCAACAAGGCGCTGTACCAGGCGAAGCGATCCGTCCTCGCGGCGATCGCCACCCGCGACTTCGGTGTCGGGCTGCTCGCGCAGCTCCTGGTGAGCCCCGACACCATCGCCGCGCCGTCTCATGACGAGGTCAACACCGAAGAGGCGTCATGGCTGACCGAGGGCATGATCGCCAACCCACCGCAGAACCGCGCCGTGGCGCTGCTCAGCGAGCTCACGGCGGGTCAGGCCGTCTTCATCCAGGGTCCGCCGGGAACGGGCAAGACGACGGTGATCGTCGAAGCCGTGAAACGGCGCCTGGCACGCAATGCTGACGAGCGCATCCTGGTCACCTCACATTCCAACCTCGCCGTCGACAACGCACTGGAGCGCCTGGCGGGCACGCCCGGCATGCGCGCCGTGCGCGTGGCGCGCGCCGAGCGCGTGCATCCCGCCGTGGAGCGGTTTCGCTGCGACGACGAGGACGACCCGCGCCTGCTCGAAGCCAACTGCTACTTCGCCACGTGCGCCACCGCGGCAACGTCGGCGATCACCGACATGAACTTCGACATCGTGGTCCTCGACGAATCGAACAAGGCGCGCGCCGACGAGGCATTGCCCGCGCTGCGGCTCGGCCGCGCGCTGGCGCTGGTCGGCGACCACAAGCAGCTGCCTCCCGTCGAGGACGACGCCCTCTACGGCATCGTCGAGATCGACCCCGGCCTCGAAGACCTCGTCAACCGCAGCCTGTTCGAGCAGTGCTGGGACGGCGGGTTGCCGGAATCTCGGCGGCGTCGTACGACAACCAGCTGGACAACGCGCCCGAGGTGCAGGCCTACGACTACGTGACCCGCAAGCCGTTCCCCGTGGCGCTGCATTTCGTTGACACAGAAGGCATGCGCGGCGGGCGCGAGCGCCGCGGCCCGGGCGGGGCGCTGCGCAACGAGGCCGAGGTCCGCGTGGCCGCGCAGGTGGTGCGGTTGCTCGACGAACGATGCCCGCGCGAGCTGAGCATGGCCGTCATCGCCATGTACGCGGAACAGGTCGAACGCCTTCGTCAGGCGCTGGGCCGGCGGCGGTTCAAGCGAACCGTGAAGATCGACACCGTCGACTCCTTCGAGGGCCGCGAGGAGGACATCGTGGTCATCTCGCTGGTGCGCTCCAACGAGCGCGGGCGCATCGGCTTCCTGCGCGTGCCCAACCGGCTGAACGTGGCCATTTCGCGGGCCAAGCACCTCGTCGCCTGCATCGGTGACAGCGCCACGCTGCGCAGCGGCGAGGAGTCGATGTACGGCACGCTGGTCGAGGCGTCGCGACGCACCGGTGGCTGGCTGAGCGCGCTCGAGCTCGTGCAACCCGTGAAGCACGGACGCGGTCGCCCGCAGCAGCTCGGCGAGGGCGAGCCCGGCGAGGGCGCTGCCAGCGACGGCGACGAGGGTCGGAAGCGCCGCCGCCGGCGCCGCCGGCGCGGTCGCCGCGGTGGAGGTATCCAGCAGGGCGCTGCCGCTTCCGGTGACACGGCTGCTCCCGTGGCGACACCCGTGGACGGCGAGACCGCCGCGCCCGGCTCGCCCGGCGCGCCGGTCTCGGAAGGCGGCGCGCGCCGGCGACGGCGCCGGCGGCGCCGTGGCCGGGGCCATGGGCGGGGACCGATGTCTCAGCAGGAGGCGCCGGCGGACGGAAGCCCGAGCGGCGGCACCGCCGACGTGCGCGTGACGCTGCCCGGGGAGAACCTGTCGGGCACCGTGCTCGGAGCAGGGCCGGAGCCCGGCGATGGCTGACGCGGTCACCGTCTTCGTCAAGGCCGGCGACCCGGCCTCGGAGGCGGTCCTGCGATACCTGGACGGCCGCGGCCAGGCGTACACGAAGCGCGACGTGCTCACCGACCCGTCCGCCACCGCGATCCTGTTCGGCCGCCTCGGCAGGGTGACCACGCCGGTCGTGCAGATCGGCGACCGCCTGCTCGTGGCCCCCGATCCGGTGCAGCTGGCCCGCTTCCTGCCCAGGTCCGAGGAAGACATGCCGTCGGTCGCCTTCGGCGCCGCGGTGCGCACGGTGACCAGCGACATCGCGTCGGACAAACGGCTGCCTGCCGCGTACGGGGTGGAGGTGGGAAGCGTGAAGGAGGGCTCGCCTGCCGAAGCCGCCGGCATACGCCCCGGCGACGTCATCACCGGCATCGGCGCGTACACGCTCAACGGCGGCGCCGAGCAGTTCCGGCGGGCGGTATCAGCGCGCAAGCCCGGCGACACCATGGCGCTCACGGTGTGGCGCGAGGGCGACACCGTCGAGGCGAGCGTGCAGTTCCCCGCCGAGCCGGCGCCGGTGGCGCAGCCGCCCAGCTGAACGGCGATCTCACAAGCGCCAGCCGGCTGACGTTCTGATCACGTGGCCGGCATGACAGGCGCAGCGCTCCCGCCGTTTCAACGGCTGTTCGATGAGCATGGCGGCATCGTGCTGCGCTGGCTGATGACGGCGGTCGGGCCGGCGGAGGCTGACGACTGCTTCCAGGAGACGATGCTGTCGGCGCTCCGCGCCTATCCGAAGCTGCGCGACACGTCGAACCTGCGCGGCTGGCTGCTGACCATCGCGCGCCGAAAGGCGATTGATGCGCATCGCGCCGGCTCGCGCCGCCCCGCCGCACTGGCGGACAGCGAGCTGGAAGCGGCCGTCGGGTCTGGAGGCGCTGTCAGCGCGGACGCCGACCCCGCCGTGTGGGATGCGGTGCGCGAGCTGCCCGCCAAGCAGCGGCGCGCGGTGGTGATGCGCTACGCGGGAGACCGATCGTACGAGGACATAGCCGGCTCGATGGCGATATCGAAAGATGCGGCGCGACAGAACGCGCACGCGGGAGTGAGGACGTTGCGGAGGAAGCTGCGGTGACATCGACCGGACTCGACAGCGCGACGCGGCAGCGGTTCCAGGAGCGCGCCCAGGCCGAGGGGCTGGTCGACGTGGCCTTCGCGACCATGGACTCGCCGGTCGGCAGCCTCCTGCTCGCGGCGACCGCGCGGGGGCTCGTGGAGATCGCCTTCACACGCAACGGCACCCGGGTCGACGACGCGCTCGACGAGCTGGCACGCAAGGTGTCGCCGCGCATCCTCGAGGCGCCGGCCAGGCTGGACCCCGTGCGCAGCCAGCTGGACGAGTACTTCAACGGACACCGCGTCGACTTCGACGTGCGGCTCGACCGCTCGCTGATGGGCCCGTTCGCGCGGCGGGTGCTCGGCCGCACCGAGCGCATCCCGTACGGCAGCGTCTCGACCTACGCCCAGGTGGCGCGGCACATCGGCGCCCCGCGCGCAGCGCGCGCCGTGGGCAACGCCCTGGCGGCCAACCCGATCCCGGTCATCGTCCCCTGCCATCGGGTGGTCCGGACCGGAGGCGCGCTCGGAGGATACGGCGGCGGACTCGACCGCAAGGAGTGGCTGCTCGACCTGGAAGGCGCTCGCGGCCGGGAGCAGTGAGCCGGCGGTGAGCACCTCGGAGGCGGCCATCTCGGAGCCGAGACGGAACGGCTGGGAGCTCTGGTCGAGGCGAGAGCTGAGCGGCGGGGCCCCAGCGGGGCTCCGACCGCGTGGCG